>JANLUG010000698.1:0-11212 GCA_031363335.1 Gammaproteobacteria bacterium | reverse complement strand
CAAACAGCGCATCGTAAAGCGGACGCAAATAAGGATCAACTTTATCCTGCAGATCGCCGGGCAGAAAGCCGAGTTTTTCACCCGCCTCCACCGCCGGACGCACGAGCAGAATCCGGCTGACGCGTTCCTGTTCGAGCGCCGCCACGGCGCAGGCTACGGCGAGATATGTCTTGCCGGTTCCGGCGGGTCCGATGCCGAAGTTGGCATCGTGCTGCTGAATCGCGCGTACGTAGTTGGTCTGATTGGCGCCGCGCGGTTTGATCGTTTTGCGCCGCGTGTGAATCAACAGGCCGCCGTCGTCGGTACCGCCTTGTATCAGCGCCTCGACACCGGAGTCCTGCAGATACAAATGGATCGCCTCGGATTCGAGCGGCGTGCCGTCGGCGATATCTTCGTACAACGTTTTCAGCAGCGCCTCGCACGCTTCGACACGTTGCGCCGGGCCCGATAGCTGGAATTCGTTGCCGCGATTACGGATCCGCACGCCCATGCGGCGCTCGATGAACTTCAGGTTCTGGTCGAACGGCCCACACAGGGAAGCGAGGCGTCGAGGGTCGTTGGGTTCGAGCGTTACGCTGGTGGTCAGCGCAACGACGCGATTAGGCTGGTCCGTCAAACTGCGAAGTGCTTGGGCATAGGCCGGTAGCATTTATCGCCGAGCGTTGCGCTGTCAAATGAAGTTTCGCTCGACCGCGCCGCGCAACGTATTCGTCATCGCCTCGGTGATCGCCACATCGACGAACTGACCCTGCATGTCCGCGCGGCCGCCGCTGAAATTGACGACCCGGTTGTTCTCGGTGCGGCCCTGCATCTGGCCGGAGTCTTTCTTCGCTGCACCCGTGACGAGCAAGCGTTGCGTCGTGCCGACCATCGCCTGGCTGACGGCGTCGCCTTGCTTGCGGATGAGCGCCTGCAACGTCGTGAGGCGCCGGCGCTTCACCTCGAGCGGCGTCGGATCCGGCAGGCTCGCGGCCGGTGTGCCCGGACGGGGGCTGTACTGGAACGTGAACGACATGTCGAAGCCGAGTTCCTCTACGAGCCGCAGCGTCGCTTCGAAATCGCTGTCCGTCTCGCCCGGAAAACCGACGATGAAGTCCGACGTCAACGAGAGGTTCGGACGCGCCGCGCGCACGCGGCGGATCTTGTCTTTGTATTCGAGAATCGTGTGGCCGCGCTTCATCATCGCGAGCACGCGATCGGAACCGGACTGAACCGGCAGATGTACGTGGCTCACGAGCTTCGGCAACGTCGCATACGCCTCAATCAGGCTGCTTCCGAATTCGACCGGATGCGACGTGGTGTAACGCAACCGTTCGATGCCCGGCACGGCGGCGGTGTAGTGGAGCAATTCCGCCAGATCCGCGTGATCGCCGTCGATTTCGCCGCGATACGCATTGACGTTCTGGCCGAGAAACGTGATCTCGCGTACACCCTGGCGCGCGAGTGCCGCGACTTCGCGCATCACATCCGCTACCGGCCTGCTGACTTCGGGTCCGCGCGTATAAGGCACTACGCAGAACGAGCAGTATTTGCTGCAGCCCTCCATGACCGAGATCAGCGCCGCCGGTCCGTCGACTTTCGGAGCCGGTAACGCATCGAACTTCTCGATGGTCGGAAAGCTGATGTCGACGACCTGAGCATCACTGGGCGAAATGCGGCGGGCACGCGCTGCGTCGAGTAACGCGGGCAAGCGGTGCAGCGTTTGCGGCCCGAACACCACATCGACAAACGGCGCGCGACGCTGAATCGCATCGCCTTCCTGGCTGGCGACACAACCGCCGACACCGATCAACAGCCCGGGCTTGGCGATCTTCAGCGGCTTCCAGCGGCCGAGTTGCGAGAAAACCTTCTCCTGCGCTTTTTCGCGCACCGAACAGGTGTTCAGCAGCAGCACGTCCGCTTCTTCGGCCGATTGCACCACTTCGAGTCCGTGACTCTCGCGCAGCAGATCGAGCATGCGCGCCGAGTCGTACTCGTTCATCTGGCAGCCCTGTGTCTCGATGAAGACCTTCCCGGACATTTGTGTGCGGCAATCGAATAAAACGGGGCGCGAATTATAACGGCACTTGAATTCCCGAGTCAGACCTTTATATATGGCGGTACTTTCATATATCGCAGCACCGCGCGGAAGGTATGGGCATGGCAGATCAGCAGCAGCACATCTACAAGATCCTGTTTCACAACCAGGGACAGATCTACGAAGTCTATGCGCGCGCGATTTACCAGAGCGATCTCTACGGATTCATCGAAGTCGAGGACTACATCTTCGGCGACAAGACCAAGGTGGTGATCGACCCGGGTCAGGATCGGCTGCGCACCGAGTTCGAAGGCGTACAGCGCAGCTTCATCCCGATGCACGCGGTGATCCGCATCGACGAAGTGGAAAAAGAAGGCGTCGCGAAGATCAGCGACGGCAAAGGCGGCACCAACATCGCCCATTTCCCGATGCCGATTCCGCGCAACGAAGGCAAACCCTGACCCAACAAGTCAATTCACGGTGCCAGGCACCGTTTGTTGACTTTAGTAGCCCTCGTCCAGCAGCGGAAACGCCGACAGCACGTGCGGAACCCCGATCGGCACCGCCGCTTCCAATAACGAAGGTTCCAACTCGGCAACGCTGCGCACGCCCAACAACGCCATATTGGTGCGGATCTCCACCTCGAGCAGTTCCAGCGCACGCGTCAGTGCCGCCGCACCGCCGGCGGCCATCGCCATCGCCTCCAGCCGTCCGATACCGACCGCCGTGGCACCGCGCGCGAGACCTTTGATAACGTCGGTGCCGCGCATAAAACCGCCGTCAACGACTACAGGCACGCGCCTGTCGACCGCCGCGGCGACCTCCGGCAGCGCGTCGATACAACCCCGGCCATGATCGAGCTGGCGCCCGCCGTGATTCGATACATAGATAACGTCCACGCTGAGATCGACGGCGCGACGCGCGTCATCGGCCGCGTTGATACCCTTCAACCACAACGGAATGGCGTGCTTGCGTTTGACGTGCGCAACCGTATCCCACGTCATCTTCGCCTGATGCACGAAGTCGCCGCTGCCGGCCTGGCGCCCTGACGCCGGCACATAGAACTTCGATATGTCGCGCTCGCGCCGGCTGTAAACCGCCGTGTCGACGGTCAAGCAGAATCCGGCGTATCCGGCCGCCATCGCCCGTTCGATGTGATCGTCCATCCAGCCGCGATCGCCCATCAGATACAGTTGAAATATCTTCGGCGCAGATCCGACGCGCGCTACCGTTTCGAAGTCCGGCAGACAGACGGAACTCAGGATCATCATCGTGCCGAACGCATCCGCTGCTTCGGCCACCGAAACACCGCCGCCCGCTTCGAAGACCTGAATCGAACCAATCGGCGGCAACACCACCGGGATGCGCAACCGATGACCGCCGAGGTCGACGCTCGCATCGACGTTCGAAACGTCGTTCAGCACGCGCGGCCGGAACGCGATCGAATCGAGCGCCATACGGTTGCGCTTGAGCGATGTCTCAGTATCCGCGCCGCCCACCAGGTAGTCCCAGTTGTTGCGCGACAGGTTGGCGCGAGCCGCCTTCGCGATCTCGTGCAAGGTTCGAAGCTGATTCATGAGTAGATTCCCCGCGAGCGCCGGATGGTAGCGCGCGACGCGCGCTTTCGACATTGCCTGTGCAGTGCGCATGTAAAGTGCGCACATAAGGTGAAAGAATCGGGCGCTTTTTGTTTCTTCCGGAAAAAGGACGCTCTGCATGAACCGAGTTCGCGGCGGCTGGATGATGGTCGTGCTGATTGCAACGATCGGCATCGGTGCGAGCAGCGGCATCGCGCGCGCCGCGGAACCGAGCGTCCCGCCGGTGCTCGAGCCGTGGCGTGGCTGGGTGCTCGATCGCCATCCGGAAATGAAGTGTCCGCCGCGATTCGACAACGGTGAGGTGCGCCCATGCGTCTGGATGAGCACGCTGAATCTCGAACTCAGCCATGACGGCGGTCGCTTCTCGACCGATGTCGACATATTCAGCGAAGCCGACGTGAACCTGCCCGGCGGCCCGGATCAATGGCCCAACGACGTTCGTTCGAACAACGGACCAGCCATCGTCACCCGTCTCAACGACCGGCCGCGGCTGCATCTCGCGCCGGGCCGCTACAGCGTGAGCGGCGCGTTCAGCTGGTCCGAGTTGCCCGATTCGATCTCGCTGCCGCGCCAGCACGGCATCCTGCGCCTCACTGTAGAAGGCGCCGCCATTGCACAGCCGCTCATTGAAGGCGACCGGCTGTGGCTCGGAAAGGCGCCGGGGGCCGCGAGCGATGTGCCTAACGACTCGTTGACCGTGCGCGTGTATCGCCGCATCGACGACGGTGTGCCGATGATGCTGGCGACGTTCGTCAGCCTGTCGGTGGCCGGCAGTCACAGAATCATCACGCTCGGGCGCGCGCTGCCCGAAGGGTTCGAACCGGTCTCGCTGACGAGCGACCTACCGGCGAGGCTCGATGCCAACGGTCATCTCAAGGTGCAGGTCGAACCCGGTGAGTGGCAGGTACAACTGACCGGACGCGCGCTCGGCATGCCGACAACCTTCCACGCTGCGCCCGAAACAGACAACTGGCCCGCAGAGGAGATCTGGGGATTCAACGCGGATCGCGCGCTGCGCGTCGTCAATGTCGAAGGTGCGACACCGATCGATCTCAGTCAGACGAACGCGCCGTTCAAAGACGTACCTGCCTACGTTGTCACCGCAACGAGCGACCTGAAACTGGTAGAGCAGTTCCGCGGCGATCCGAATCCGGCTCCCAACGATTTCTCGCTGGCGCGAACTGTGTGGCTGTCGTTCGACGGTTCGAGCTACACCGTCCGCGACACGCTCAACGGGACGCTCGCCATGCCGACCCGGCTCTCGGCACGTTTTGTACCCGGTCGAATGACGGTCGACGATACGCCGGAACTGATCACCCGCCTCGGCGACGCGAAGCCCGGCATCGAACTGCCGAGCGGCAGCCACCAGATCGTCGCGATCAGCGAAATACCTCGCGAAGCGCTCGATACCGCAGTCGGCTGGGAAACGGATGTCGCCGGGCTGACCGGCGAACTGCATCTTCCGCCCGGCTGGCGCCTGCTTTGGACGCACGGCGTCGACCGCGCGCCGACCGCATGGCTGCCGTCATGGACGCTTTGGGACATCTTCCTCGTCGTCATCAGCTTCGTGCTCGCGCTGCGTCTGCTTGGGCGCACTGCCGCTGCGCTGTTCGCGGTAACGCTCGTGCTCGTGTACCAGGAATCCGGCGCACCGACGTTCGTGTGGATTGTGTTGTTATTGCTGCTCGCGATTCTGCGTATCGGCCGCGGCCGGTTCGGTCAGGTCGCGCGCCTCAGCTACGTTGTTGTATTCGTGTTCACCGTCATAGGTGTGCTTGCCTTCGCGATCGACAACTTCAGGATCGCGATCTATCCGCAGCTCGAAAACGCCGGATACACGACGTACGAAACCGATCCGGCGTCGCCTGCGCCAAATGGCGTTGTGCCGATGGTGCGTCAGGCAGCACTCGATTCGGCCGGAAGGATGGAAGAAGTCGTTGTCTCGGCGCAGAAGGCGACATCGACGCCGCGCAGGCAGTTCGAAGCAAATACGCAGGTTCAAACGGGACCCGGCGTGCCGACGTGGCGATGGCGCAACGAGGCGCTGATCTGGGACGGTCCGGTCACGGCCGCACAACCGATCGCGCTGGTGCTGTCGCCGCCGTGGTTGACCCGCGCGCTCCATGTCATCGGTCCGGTGCTGCTGCTACTGCTCGTTGCAATCTTCGGCGGCGCCGCCATGCCGCCGGCAACACCGTTACCCGCGTGGCTGCGACGCATGACGGCGCCTGCAGTGGTAGCACTGCTGGCGATCGTCGGTCTCGGCGCCCCACCCACCGCGCGCGCCGACATTCCGAGTCCGGCAATTCTCGGCGAACTCGAAAAGCGGCTGACGCAACCGCCGGACTGTCTGCCTGCCTGCGCCGCCGTCGAGCACGCCACCGTCAAGTTGATCGGCGATACGTTGAGCGTGCGCCTCGACATCAACGCGGCCCAGACCGTGGCGGTGCCGTTACCCGCCACTGCTGCGGGTTGGTGGCCGAACAACGCGCGCGACGGCGACCGAGCCGCGGTGATTTCACGCGACGAAGCGGGCCAACTATCGATCGCCGTTAAGGAAGGTGCGCACAGCATCGAGCTAACCGGCCCGGTGACCCACGTCGACCGCTTCGAGTTGCCGTTCCCGCTGCCGCCCGGCAGCATTTCGCTCGAACTGAAAGGCTGGCGCGCGTACGGCGAACAGAACGGTCACCTGCGCGGCGGCGCGTTGCAGTTCGAACGCGAGGCGCCGACCTTGGCGGGTCGCTCGGCGGCGAGCCTTGCTCCGGAACCCATTGCGCCGTACTTCCGGCTCAACCGCACCTTCGACTTCGGCCTCGAGTGGCGTATCCACAGCACGCTGACCCGGATCGCGCCGCAAACCGGCAGCATCCCCTTCGCAGTTCCGTTGGCGCCTGGCGAATCGCTGCTCGACGGACGCGTGCGTGTCGAAAACGGTCGGATCATCGGCGTATTGCCGCCGGATCAGGCACAGGTCGAGTGGGAAAGCGCGCTCGCAACCAGCGACGTACTGCAGCTCACGGGCCCGGCGCCGGCCCAGTGGACCGAACAATGGACACTGGTGCCGTCGAACTTCTGGCACGTCGACTACGACGGCATTACGCCGATGAAACTCGCCATCGGCGAATCCGCCGGGCCGCGCTTTCAACCGCTCGGCGGCGAGACGCTGCAGATTCGACTGACGCGCCCTGTGCCGGTACCGGGCGAATCGATCACCGTCGAACGCGTTGACGTGACCGAGGCGCCGGGCGCGCGCGCGCGACGCAGCACGTTGGCGCTCGCGCTGCTCAGCAGCCAGGGCGGTAACTACGCGGTGCGTATTCCGGAGGATGCAAAGATCCTCAGCATTTCGATCAACGGCCAACCGCAGCCGATCCCGACCTCGGCCGCTTCGTTGCCGCTGCCGGTAGTGCCCGGCCCGCAGGAGGCGCAGATCACCTGGGAAGCGCCGGTCGCGACGGGTGCGCTGATCCGCACGAGCTCAATCGAATTGCCCGGACGCGCATACAACATCGGGCTGCATCTGAGTCTGCCGACCGATCGCTGGCCGCTGTTCGTCGGCGGGCCGCGCCTCGGTCCGGCCGTGTTGTATTGGGGCGTGATGCTGGTAGTGATCGGCGTTGCGTGGATGATCTCGCGCATCCCGATGCTACCGATCTCCGCGCTCGACGGCGTGCTGCTCGGCTTCGGCATGAGTCTGTGCAATCTGCCCAGTACAGTGCTGGTCGCCGCATGGCTGCTGATTCTGTTGGCGCGCCTGCTGTACGCACATCGGTTGCGCAGCGTCAGTATTCGATCGTTCCAGCTGATCCAGATCGTCGTCGCGATGGTGTCCGTCGCTGCATTGATCGCGCTCGCGGCGAGTGTGCCAATGGGTCTGCTCGGCACGCCTGAGATGCACATCGTCGGCAACAACTCGTCGGCTTACGACTACCACTGGTTCCAGGATCAGGCGTCCACCACGCTACCTGACGCATACGTCTTTTCGTTGCCGATGTGGGTCTATCGAGTGGTGATGCAGGCGTGGTCGCTGTGGCTCGCGTTCGCGGTGGTGCGTTGGGTGCGTTGGGGCTGGACCGCGTTCACCGCCGGCGGCATCTGGCAGCGCGACAGCGCCGACGTACCGGCGCCGAGTAATGGCTAGAATGGCCGGCGCCGCAAACGGAGTGAACTGATGACCAGATTTGTCGTGGTAGGTGGCGGACACGCCGCCGGACAAGCCGTCGCGAGCCTTCGCCAGGACGGTTTTGACGGAGAGATCGTCGTAATCGGCGATGAACCGCACATTCCGTATCAGCGGCCGCCGCTGTCGAAACAATATCTCTCGGGCGAACATACGATCGATCGTGTGTACTTGCGCGCTGCGGCGTTCTACGACGAACGCAAGATCACGCTGCACCTCGGCACTCGCGCGACGCGCGTCGATCCAAAAGCCCACAGCGTCGCGTTGTCGAGCGGTGTGACGATCCAGTACGACAAACTGTTGCTCGCAACCGGTAGTCGCGCCCGTCGCCTGAACATTCCCGGGAGCGATCTCGCCGGCATCAACTACCTGCGTACCGTCGCCGACGTCGACGCCATCCGCGCCGGCTTCGGCGCCGGCAAGAAAATCACCATCGCGGGCGGCGGTTACATCGGACTCGAAGTCGCGTCCGTTGCCGCCGCAGCCGGCCTCGACGTCACCGTGCTCGAAATGGAAGAGCGCATTCTGAAGCGCGTCACCACGCCGGCGATGAGCGCGTTCTATCACGGCCTGCACAGCGGACGCGGCGTCACCATTCGCACCAGCACGAAAGTGTCAGGCTTCGAAGGCTCGGGCGGTCACGTCGAGGCGGTGCTCACCGAATCCGGAGAGCGGATTCCGGCCGATCTGGTGATCGTCGGCGTCGGCATCATCCCGAACACCGAGATCGCGTCCGTTGCCGGCATCGCCTGCGACAACGGCATCCTGGTCGACGACCACTGCCGCACGTCGGACCCCGACGTCTACGCAGCCGGCGACTGCACGAATCACCCGAACTCGCTGCTCGGCCGGCGACTGCGCCTGGAGAGCGTGCCGAATGCGATGGAGCAGGCGCGTGTCGCAACCGCCAACATGAACGGCGGCGACGCAACCTACGCATCGATCCCATGGTTCTGGTCCGACCAGTACGAACTGAAGCTGCAGATGGTCGGCTTTTCGTCCGACGGCGACACCGCCGTCGTACGCGGCGACCCCGCGACCAACCAGTTCGCAACCTTCTATCTGAAGAACGGCGTACTCGTCGCCGTGGACGCGGTGAACAGCCCGCGCGAGTTCATGGCCTGCCGGCAGATGGTCGACAAACGCGCCAAGCCCGATCCCGCCAAGCTCGCCGATCCGAAGGTTCCGCTCAAAGAGCTGATGTAGCACCCAGCGCGACTTCGATGGGAGTCGAGCGGCGGCGGGTCGGTGCGTCAAGCCTTCACCTCCACCGGACTATCAGCACACGCATCAAGCCTCCACCTCCACCGTGCTACCAGCGTTCCCGCTACGCCGTCACGATGATGGGCGCGCCATCAGTCACGATCAGCGTCTGTTCGAATTGAGCGACGAGTTCGCCGATGCCGCAGGTTAACGTCCAGCCGTCGTCCATCTCGAAGACGTCTTCGGCGTCGGTGGTGAAGAACGGTTCGATGGTCAGCACCATGCCGCGCTTGAGCACGCGGCGTTCGCGTGGATTGTTCAGCGGCACGTAGCTCGGCTCTTCGTGGAGGCTGCGACCGACGCCGTGGCTCGCGAGGTTGCCGATGATCCGGTAGCCGTATTGATCGGCCACGCGTTGCACCGCTTGCCCGATGACGTTGAGCGATCGCCCTGCGCGGACGCGCCGCAACGCTTCGGTGACCGCATGTCGAACCGCTTTGCAGATACGCGTGCGCGCTGGATCGGCCGGCGCGAGCACGAATGACTCGCCCATGTCGGCGATATAACCGTCGAATTCCGCCGATACGTCGATGTTCACCATGTCGCCCGGCAGCAGGCGTCGCGGACCCGGAATGCCGTGTGCTGCCTGCTCGTTCACGCTGATGCAGGTCGCGCCGGGAAAGTCGTACATCGCCTGTGGCGCTGAGCGAGCGCCGTGCTCGCTGAAAACGCGCGCGCCGATCGCATCGAGTTGCGCGGTGGTGACGCCGGGAACCGCGGCTGCTTTCATCCGTTCGAACGCTTCACGGACGATCCGGCCGGCGGCCAGCAGCTGATCGATCTCGTGCTTTGTGTCTGCAGTCATGGCTCGCGTCCCCCCCTCAGCCCACCGTACACGCAAGCGTACGTGAGATTGCAGCATACGAACGGCCGCTTTCGGTCCGCCACTCGTTGAACGCTTCCTGAACGGCCGCAAGCGCCTTCTTGCTGGTCGGCGGTTTGTCGATCACCTTCTGCCGCACCAGCGCCGTTAAGACGTCGGCCGACAACATGAAAGTATCCTTGCCGACGAAGCGCAGAAAGTACGACCCGGAGTTGCCGCCCAGGCGTTGCCCGCGCCGCTTCAGTTCGTCCCACAGACCGACCACATCGTCGGCCGGCCATGCCGCAAGATAAGCGCCGAACCCGCCATGCTCCGCTTTCACATCCCGGACGAACTGCGCATTGCCGCGGACCGATGCGATCTTCTTGCCGTTGCGGACAATGCGCGTGTCTTCGCCGAGCCGCTCGAGATCTTCATCCGACAACATTGCGCACGCGACGGTGTCGAAGCCATCGAACGCCGCTTCGAAACCGGGCCATTTGTTCTCGATGATCTGCCACACGAAACCGGACCGAAACACGCACTTCGTCATTTCGGCGAGATACCGATCGTCGGTGATACGCTTCAGCTGTGCAGCCGTTTTGGATTTCGGCAACAACTCTTCCAGCGCATCAGCCCCGCCTTTGCGTGCTGCGGCTTTCTCGTAGATCGCGGAAAATGACTGCACCGCTTAGCCTCGATGGTTCGCAGCGATGATCGACGTCGTCGACAAACCCCGTCAAGCCACGCTCGACCCGAAGCTCAAGGCGCTTCTGGATCAGGAGCCGCACGCGCAGAAAGGCTACGTCTACTGCGCGAGCTGCCGTCACGTGATCAGCCACATCGATCACCGCATCGAAGTCGGCGGCAGTCACGATCACCGTTTCGCGAATCCGCATGGTTACCGCTTTCACCTGGGCTGCTATCGTGAGGCGCTGGGCTGCACGGTCACAGGCCCGCCGAACGCGGCCGACACATGGTTCCCGCAGTACCGTTGGCGGCTCGCTCAATGCGAGGCGTGCGCAATTCATCTCGGTTGGTTGTTCGCACACGCCAACGATCATTCGTTCTTCGGCTTGATCACCGACCGCATCCAAACAGACACATGACGACCGAGGACGCATGACGACCAAGATCGATGCCGACAGCTATGACGCGATTACGTTCGACTGCTATGGAACGTTGATCGATTGGGAAGCGGGATTGATGGGTTACATCCAACCGTTGCTGCAGGCCCACGATGCGCACGCGGTGCCGAGTTTTCTGCTCGACTTCTACGGGCGCACGGAGAGCAAGCTCCAGGCAGGGTCCTATCGTTCATACCGACAGATACTCGAAGGCGTGCTCGC
>JANLUG010000662.1:0-1527 GCA_031363335.1 Gammaproteobacteria bacterium | reverse complement strand
GATCTTGACGACCTCGGCGCCGAGGTCGACGAGCATCCGGCCGCAGTGCGGTCCGGCCACTACGCGCGAGAAAACGACTATTCGCACACCGGCGAGAGGCGTGGGTTTGGGCATCGTCTTCTCCGGTGGCCGGTGTCAGCGCATCTATCGGCGCATCTATAGCACCGGCGATATCCGGATAGCTACCAGGGATGCGATTCGCCGTTCCACTTTTTGAAGCTGCCGGTATCGGCGAGCGTGAGGCCGGCGATCACCGACATGATGCCGGTCGCGCTTTCCTCGACACTGATGTCGGCACCGGCGCCGCCCATATCGGTGCGCACCCAACCCGGATGGATCAATCCGACTGCGATGCCGTCGTTCGCGAGATCCACGGATGCCATCCGCATCACTTTGTTGACGGCCGCCTTCGAGGAGCAATACGCGAACATTACCGGCATGTTCAGTTCGAGCGCGCCCATCTGACTCGTGATGGTGATCGCGCGCGGATTCTTGCCGGCCTTCAGATTGCGTCTGAAGGTCTGCAGCATGCGCAACGGCGCCATCGTGTTGACAGCGAACGTCTCCGCCCAGCCGTCGAAGTCCATGTTCGCTACCGATTGCTTGTCCGCAGAGGGGCCCGGCTGGCCCGCGTTGTTGATCAGGATGTCGATCGGCGCGGTGCGGATCTCCGCGGCGAGTGCCGCGACCGACTTTGATTCGGCAACGTGAACGCCGTGGAGCGTCAGCCCTTTGCGCGACTTAGCCAGTGCCTGCAGCTTTTCCGCCTTCGCGGGCTCCCGGCAGCACGCCAGTACACGATTGCCGGCAGCCGCATATCGGGACGCGAGTTCGAGGCCGATACCGCGATTGGCACCTGTGATCAGAACGGTTTCCATAGTGTTTCCTAGTTAGCCCGGGAACGGCGCACCGGCGAGGGTGCAGCCTGTGTTGATTCGTCGAACAGTGCAGCAAGACCAGCGTCGTCCGTCTCGATGAGTCGTTCGAGCCAGCGATGAAAGCGTTGTCCGCCGCCTTCGTTGCGGCCGAACATCACATGCGATTTCACGCCTGTCATCAGCGCGCGCTGTTGGCGCAACCCGGTCGCGTAGTCTTCTTCTCTGACGACGTACTCGAGCAGTTTGAATTGCGCGTCTGCCGCCGTGCGTTGTTCGTCGGTGGGCGGCTTCTCCATCAGGTACGACTGCACGGTGAACGACGCGCCGGGCGAATCGCCGGGGAATAGTTGCGAAATCATCACGCCGCGTCCGCCACCGCCGTCGAACGACGCGATCGACACGTGTGGGAAGATCGTCCAGACGCCGCCGAGCAGCGCGCGCGTCTTCCATTCGCCTTCCGGAACAGCCTCGAGGGCGAGCAGCGACGGATCGGGCGAGCTGACCCGTTGGTGCGGACCCCACGCGGTATACAACGCCTGGTTCGGCATGTTCTCGCCGAACGTGTTCTTGTGCAGGATCGGCAGGTGATAGAGATCCATGTAGCCGTCGTACGCGATCTTCCAGTTCGGTCCGGCGATCGTGCGACGGG
>JANLUG010000618.1:0-5826 GCA_031363335.1 Gammaproteobacteria bacterium | reverse complement strand
GCCGTCGCGTCGCTTCGAGTCCGCCGATGCCCGGCATCCGTAAGTCCATCAGGATGACGTTCGGCTTCGTCTCGCGAACGAGGCCGATGGCGTGTTCGCCGGATTCCGCTTCGCCGACGATGACGATTCCTCGCACGTCCGTGAGCATTCGCGTCAGCCCGATCCGCACGAGACGATGGTCGTCGACAATCAACACTCGGATCATGTGATCTCCCCCAAGTTGAGTTGTTGGTGTCCCTGGGTCAGCAGGGGGAGAATCAAACTATGCCCCGTTCCTCAATTGGACAAGTGAGCCTCGTGGGTTCCCACAGACTTCCACGAGAGGTCCATTTTCCGATGCCACGGTGATATCGCGCCCGATGCACAACTCAGCGCCGCGCCGACAGCGCGGTGATATCACGCAGACATCATTCGCCGGTAAATGCCTGCAGGCCGGTTTGCGCGCGGCCGAGGATCAGCGCGTGGATGTCGTGCGTGCCCTCGTAGGTGTTCACGGTTTCGAGGTTCATGAGGTGACGAATCACGTGGAACTCGTCGGAAATACCGTTGCCGCCGTGCATGTCGCGCGCCATGCGGGCGACGTCCAGCGCCTTGCCGCAGTTGTTGCGCTTGATCAGCGAGATGATCTCGACCGCGAGGCGGCCCTCGTCGAGCAATCTTCCCGCACGTAAACAGGCTTGCAGCCCCAGCGTGATTTCGGTCTGCATGTCGGCAAGCTTCTTCTGTATCAACTGGTTCGCTGCGAGCGGACGGCCGAACTGCTTGCGTTCGAGCGTATACGTGCGGGCTGCATGCCAGCAGAACTCCGCCGCACCCATCGCGCCCCATGCGATGCCGTAGCGCGCGCGATTCAGGCAGCCGAAGGGTCCGGCCAGCCCCTTGGCGTTCGGCAGCAGCGCATCGGCCGGAACGTGCACGTCGTCCAGAACGATCTCACCGGTGATCGATGCGCGCAGGCTCATCTTGCCCTCGATCTTCGGCGTGCTGAAACCGCGCATGCCGCGCTCCACGACGAAGCCGCGGATCACGCCGTCGAGCTTCGCCCACACCACCGCCAGATCCGCGATCGGCGAGTTCGTGATCCACATCTTTGCGCCATTCAGCACGAATCCGTCGCCGACGCGTTCGGCGCGCGTGATCATGCTGCCGGGGTCGGATCCGTGATCGGGTTCCGTCAGTCCGAAGCAGCCGACCCATTCACCTGTGGCGAGCTTCGGAAGATACTTTTCGCGCTGCGCTTCGGATCCGTATTCATGGATCGGATGCATGACGAGTGACGATTGCACGCTCATCGCGGATCGGTATCCCGAATCGACGCGCTCCACCTCGCGCGCCATCAAGCCGTAGCTCACGTAGTTCACTTCGGCACAGCCGTACTTTGCGGGCAACGTGGCGCCGAGCATCCCGAGCGCGCCGAGCTCGTTCATGATTTCCCGGTCGAAACGTTCGTGACGGTTGGCGCTGACGACGCGTGGCATCAGCTTGTCCTGCGCGTAGTTGCGCGCGGTGTCGCGCACCATCCGCTCGTCGGCTGAGAGTTGCTCCTCGAGCAGTAACGGATCGTCCCAGACAAATCCGGCGCGGTCTTTACTCACGTGATTTCCTCGTTCTGGCGGGTCGCACTTTCAGCCAAAGGCTAATGTACGTCCGCGCATCCCGCAACGTTGGCTCGTCCGGTATGTTGTGACTAGACTGCCCGCCCCGACCAGGAGACATCGATGGCTTTGGATCAGACAACGCTCGACGCGCTGCTCGATGTCGTGCGCAAGTTCGTGCGTGATCGTCTGGTGCCGCTCGAAGCGCAGGTCGCGCGGGAAGACCGGATTCCGGATGAAATCGTGGCCGAGATGCGCGAGCTGGGGTTGTTCGGCATGACCATCCCGGAGGAGTTCGGCGGCCTTGGTCTTACCACGACCGAAGAGTGTCACGTCGTGATGGAGCAGGGGCGAACATCACCTGCATTTCGATCGGTGATCGGTACCAACAACGGCATCGGGTCGCAGGGACTCGTGATGGACGGTACCGCCGAACAGAAGGCGCACTACCTGCCGAAAATGGCGAGCGGAGCGATCATCGGTTCGTTCGCACTCACCGAGCCCGAAGCAGGATCCGACGCGGGTTCATTGAGGACCACCGCGCGCCCGCGCGATTCCGGTTACGTCATCAATGGGACGAAACGTTTCATCACGAATGCACCGCAGGCGCAGCTGTTCACGGTGTTCGCTCGCACCGATCCGAACACGCAAGACTCGAAGGGTGTCTCTGCATTTCTGGTCGATGCGGCGTCGAAGGGAATCACGCTCGGGCCGAAAAATCGCAAAATGGGGCAGCAAGGCGCGCATGTTTGCGACGTGATCTTCGAAGACTGCTGGGTTCCCGAATCTGCCCTGCTGGGTGGACGCGCGAATCTGAACAAGGGTTTTCTCACCGCGATGAAAACGCTCGATCGCGGCCGTTTGCATATCAGCGCCCTCGCGGTCGGCTGCGCTGAACGGTTGATCTCCGATAGCCTGAACTACGCGCTCGAGCGCAAGCAGTTCGGTGAACCGATCGGACAGTTTCAGCTCGTTCAGGCAATGCTCGCTGACAGCCGCACTGAGGCGTACGCGGCGCGTTGCATGGTGTTGGATGCGGCGAGGCGCCGCGATTCGAGTGAATCCGTCACGATGCTCGCTTCGTGTTGCAAACTGTTTGCCAGCGAAATGGTCGGCCGGGTAGCCGATCGTGCAGTGCAGATCTTCGGCGGCGCCGGTTATATGGAAGAGTACGGGATCGAACGGTTCTATCGCGACGTGCGGCTATTCAGGATCTACGAGGGCACCAGCCAGATTCAACAGACGCTGATTGCGCGAAACATGATCCGCGACGCCGGCGGTTGATCGTCAAACTTCGAGGTTCGGCAGGAACACCGAGAACGCGGTACCTCGTGCCGCTGCGGTTCGCACGTCGATCGCACCTTCGAGTTCCGTGACGAGACGTGCGGTGATGTGCAGTCCCAGGCCCGCATGGTCGCCGCCTTTGATGGATGTCTTCGGCTCGTAAAGGCGTTCCAGGACCGCCGGTGGAAGTCCTGGGCCTTCGTCGCGAATACTGAATTCGACGCCGGCGCGACCCGCTCGGTAGACACCACTGAACGTTGCTACGTGCAGGCCACCGCCTTCGGTCATCGCCTCGATCGCATTGCGAACCAGATTGGTCATCACCTGAATGATGCGATCGCGGTCGGACACCACCGGCACACCCCCTTCGAAAAGCGTCAGCGTGACGTCAACACGAGCCAACTCAGCACGGCCACGGCTCAACTCGATGACATTACGGGCGATCTCGTTCAGATCGACGCGCAACGCCCGTACGTCGGGTTTCTCTGCGGTTGCAACCGACAGCGGCGGAAACTCGACGACGCGCTTGAAGATTGCAGCCGTACGGCGAATCTCTGCGGCAATCAGTCGCAACTGTTCATGCGTTTCAGGGTAGTCCTTCAACCGCAGCTCGAGAATATGCAGATAGTTGTGGATGATGCTGAGCGGGTTGTTCGCTTCGTGAACGATCTCGCGCAGGCGCTTCTCATGGCTCGACTGATAGTCGCGCAGCAGCCGCAGACGTCGTTCGTCGTCGCGTTGCAACGCCCCTAGCCAACGACCCAGCTCGATCGCGTAGCCGTTCATCGCGAGCACCGCTTCGGCAGGGTCTTCGTCGCTCATCCGGAACGCCAGCACGCCCACTTGCGACTCGCCGTCGCTGAGCGGCGCGACATACATTCGGTCGGTGCTGAGCCGTCGCAGAATCTGTCGATCGACGACGGTAGCACCCGCGTCTTCCTCAACGGTGACAGCACGCTGATCACGCCACACGCGCGCGATGCTGCTCGTCGACTGCATGGGGATCTTGAGAGCCGCCAGGTCATCGTCGCCGACGGCGACCAAGGTATCGCCGTTACGGAAGAAGCAGCGCGGCACGTGTCGGAACAGCGCGCGAGTGACGAGCGCGGCAAGTTCGTGCAGAGACTTTTCGTCGACCTGTTGCGCCAGGACGTTCGAGAATGCGGCGAGCTGCGCTTGCACCCATAGTGCTTCGAGCCAGCTGTCATCGACGTCATCGGATACGCCCGCTGCTTCGATCAGCGCGGCGCAACGTCGCTCGGCCGCGTCGAGCACACGATCGAATCCTGGACCGTCCAGACCAAACAACAGCGCCGCGACGCGGGCAGCTGCGCCGGAGCTGTGGTGTTCCAGAGATTCTGCTACGGCGAAGGCGCGCAAGAGTGGATGCGCATCGACCAGCAATTCCGGCGCGACCCCACGGAATGCGCTCAGTTCGCCCATCAACTCGTCACCCGATACCTGCACCCCGGAACTGGCAAGCAGCGTTCGCAGTCGCGCGGCATCGGGGAACGGATAGCCGATTTCGCGCACCAGCGCTTCGGCAACGCACGAAGCCAGAAGGACGCCGCGCCATTGATCGAATCCGAGACGAGCGGCGTTGCCCAAAGGTACTACCGACCATACTTGGGCGCGCGCCATAGCGGCGAGTGAGTCCGGCGCGAGGTGATGCATCGCGCGCGTGATGGCTTCGGGTTCTACGCGGGTTCCGAGGCTCGCAACCCAACGATTCAACAGGTCCGCGTCGGTTGCGATCAGCCGAAAGAGCGCTGCTGTATCCACAACAGGCGCGGATACCACCTGCTGGTATCGATGCAGAACGGCATCTGGCGTCACCCCGTGTGTCTCCTCGTACCCACCGTCGGCAATCTGCGCACCGCGTTGCTATTTGTTATGGCGGCGCGCGCTTCATCCGGGAGTCGATCTCTTGCGACTCCCTGCGCACGATTAGGCCTTGGACTGGGTCGGTCACTCGACCCTTACACATTCTCCCGGAAGGACGGCAGTGTATCGCAGCCCTTTTCCTACGGCTGGAGACCTTTGTAATTGTTAGTCGCGCAGAATGATCGTTGTTCGAAATGTATGTCGACCTTCCGATCGTACCTGATGTTGCTTACAACAGTCCGCCTCGGACGCGATTGATTTCATCGCGTAGTGCGATCGCGGCTACGCGCGCCGCGTGTTCGAAATCGGTACCTCGAGACGCATGCGTAACGCTGCGTGAAGCGTTCACGACCAGCCCGGAATTTTGAGAGTTCAAACCGGCCTTGACGGCCGCGTGGACATCGCCGCCCTGAGTACCAACACCGGGAACAAGTAGCGACATGTCGCCTACTACATCGCGAACTCGACGCAGTTCATCCGGGTACGTCGCACCGACCACCAGCATCACATTGCCGGCCGTGTTCCACTCTGCCGCGGCGCGTGCGACTCTCAGGAACACTGGATCGTCTGCCGGATAATTCTGCAGCCACGCATTTTCAGGATTGCTGGTGCGGCAGAGGATGAAGACCCCTCTGTCGGCCCGTTTGAGAAACGGGCGCAAGCTCTCGGGACCCAGATACGGATTCACGGTTACCGCGTCGGCGCCGTATCGATCGAATGCTTCGATCGCATATCGTTCGGCGGTTGCCCCTACATCGCCCCGCTTGGCATCGAGAATCACCGGCACGCCGGTGTGACGCGTGTGGATGTAGTCGATTAATGTCGCCAGCTCGCGCTCGGCACCTAGCGCCGCGAAATGGGCGAACTGGGGTTTGAATGCGCACACCAGGTCCGCGGTCGCATCGACAATTCGGCAGCAGAAGGCGAGAACCCCTTCGGCGCTCGCGAAGCCTGCCGGCATCATTTCGGGGAGCGGATCGAGCCCGACGCAGACGAGAGAGGAGTTGGTTTTCTCACAAGTTCCGAGTTGCTCGGCGAAAGCGGGACGGAGCATGATGACGGC
>JANLUG010000806.1:0-1971 GCA_031363335.1 Gammaproteobacteria bacterium | reverse complement strand
GTTCTCGCGCAAAGCAGGTGGTGTCGTTGCGGGCAACGAAGAATTGCTTTCGACGATGATCTGGCCGCACTTCTGGGCGGTGCAGATCCTGCTGTTCACGCTGATCCTGATGTACTGCACGATGCACGAACTCGTGCGTGTCATCGGCAAGGACAAGGTGAAACGGATCTTCTTTGGACCGCTGCCGTATCCGACGGTCTGAACAGCCCGCCCGATGCGTGGCAACCGCCCGATCGATCACGGTAGACTTCGTCAACCGCCGACACTCTGTCAGGAGATTCAGAACGTGCGCAGGCACGCACGGACCGATCGAACTTTCGAAGTATCAGAAGTTCCAGTACATTCGCGGGCAGCTGCAGAAGGATGGCGTGAAGATTCCGATGCCGACCGGTAACTAGCGTCGCGTTCAAAAAGCGGGCGACTCTGAAAAGGGTCGCCCGCTTGCTATTAGGGGACCAGCAAATGAGATGGATCAAATCGGGGACTCTCCTCGCCGGCGCTATGCTTTTGCTGGCTGTCGCAGGGTGCAACCCGGCAAAAGACACAAAGCCGGCTGACGCGGCCGCTAAGGGGCTGGCGGCTGCAACAGTAAATGGAACTCCCATCAGTCAAAAGATGGTCGACCTGATCGCCAAGCGGGGTGTCGGCGCGGGCCGACCGGATACGCCGGAAGCGCGCGCCACCATCATCGACCAGCTGGCGCTGCAAGTGGTGCTGGCGGAGGAAGCGCTCAAGAAGGGGTTGGATAGAAGCCCTGAAGTCGCCGAGCAAATGGAAGCGCTCAAGCAATCCGTTCTGGCTAACGCGTACGTCGAGGATTTCGTCAAAGCCAATCCGATCACCGACGACATGGTGAAAGCCGAGTACGAGCGCATCAAAGCGACGGTCACCGGCACCGAGTACCACGCGCGCCACATCCTGGTGGAGAAGGAATCTGAAGCGAAAGACATCATCGCCAAACTGAAAAAAGATCCGGGCGCCTTCGCGAAGCTGGCGACGGAACGTTCGAAGGATCAAGGCTCCAAGGATCGGGGCGGTGATCTGGGGTGGTTCGATTCGAGCAGAATGGTGCCGGAGTTCAGCGCGGCCGTAAGCAAGCTGGAAAAGGGCAAGTTCACCGAAGAGCCGGTGAAAACCGAGTACGGCTATCACGTCATCCTGCTGGAGGACTCCAAACCGGTCGAAGCACCTCCCCTCGAAGAGGTCAGCGCCCAACTCAGCCAGCAGCTGCAACAGCAGAACGTGAAGAGGCAGCTGGATGCTGTCAAAGCTACCGCCAAGATCGAAATCGCCGGCGCGTCCGATACGACACCCGCAACGCCACCTTCGACGAATTGAACGAATTGAACGAACTGAAAGGAACAGCAATGAGCCTCAAGCGCGTATTTGCCATCGCATGCATGACAGTTGGGCTGCTCACGATCGCAGCAGCACCGACACTTGCCGCCGAGGCGGCGAAGAAACCCAACATCCTCGTCATCTGGGGTGACGACATCGGGTATTGGAACGTCAGCGCCTACAACCAGGGCATGATGGGTTACAAGACACCGAACATCGACCGCATCGCAAAGGAAGGCGCGCTGTTCACCGACTGGTACGGCCAACAAAGCTGTACCGCCGGACGCGCCGCGTTCGTCACCGGACAGAGTCCGTTCCGCACCGGTCTGCTGAAGGTGGGGCTGCCGGGCGCGAAGGAAGGTCTTCAAGCCAGAGACGTCACGATTGCGGAGTTACTGAAGGCGCAGGGCTACATGACCGGCCAGTTCGGCAAGAACCATCTGGGCGACCTCGACGAACACCTGCCGACGGCGCACGGCTTTCAGGAATTCCTCGGATCGCTCTACCACTTGAACGCGGAAGACGAACCCGAGCACGAGGATTACTTCAAAGATCCCGCGATGCGCAAAAAGTACGGCACGCGCGGCGTCATTCATACGTGGGCCAATCCCGACGGCACGCAGAAGATCGAGA
>JANLUG010000564.1:0-2555 GCA_031363335.1 Gammaproteobacteria bacterium | reverse complement strand
CCCCGACGACGCAAGACCTCTCCGCGAAAACGCGCTTAATCGTCAGTCATTAGCCTCTATTGCTCATCATCACGCCGACCGCGGGGTCGGTGGTTGCGACGTGCCGCCGGCGAACGGCGGTTCCGGTTATTCCGCTTGCAGCATCAGCGATGCGGCATACGGTTTACCGTGTAATGCGATGTGGCGCGCTTGCCTCTTATAGATGTCGAACAGACGGTCGTAACCGATAAGGCGGTCAGAATTGTTCACAGTGCCTTTCGCTGCGAAAGGCACTCTGACCCCCTTAATCCCTAGAGCATGATTTCAGCCATCAACTCGAGCGCCTTCGGCTGACCGCTGCCGATGAGCATCGAGCCGACGTGGCCTTTCTTCGCGGCCGCGCTCCAACGTTGCGCGCGATCCTTGATCCGCGCAGCCGGGCCGACGAGGTGGCACGCGTCGATCAGTTCTTCCGGCACTGCGGCCATCGCTTCGTCTTTCTTGCCGGAGAGAAACAGATCCTGAATCTTCTCCGCCGCTGCGCCGAAACCGAGACGGGTCGCGTAATCGTTGTAGAAGTTCTTGCCCTTCGCGCCCATGCCGCCGATGTAAAGCGCCATGTTGCCGCGGATCATCTGCATGCACTGCTTGACGTCGTCGCCGATGATCACTGTCACGAACGGCGCCACATCGAAGTCGTGCAGCGACTTGCCGCCGCCCGCTGCCTTCAGGCCTTTTTCGATCGGGTCTTTGAACACGCCGAACTGATCCGGATCCATCCAGATCGGGAAGAAGCCGTCGGCCACTTCGGCCGCCGCCTGCACGCCGGCCGGCGTCAACGTGGCCGCATAGATCGGAATCTTGTCTTCGCAAACCATGATGCTCTTCAACGGTTTTCCGAGGTTCGTGGCGCCGGGACCGTGATAAGGAATCTGATATTCCTTGCCTTCGAAATGCAGCGCTGCCTCGCGCGCGAAGATCTGCTTCATGATCTGGATGTATTCCCTCAGGCGCGTCACCGGCTTGCCATACGGCACGCCGTGCCAGCCTTCGACCACCTGCGGGCCCGACGCCCCGAGACCGACGATGAAGCGATTGTTCGACAACTGCGCCACGGTCATTGCGGTCATTGCGGCGAGCGCGGGCGTGCGGCCCGGCATCTGCATGATCGCCGTGCCGACCTTGATCTTCGTCGTGTGCGCGAGTATCCACACGGCCGGCGTCACTGCGTCGGAACCGTACGCTTCCGACGTCCACACCGAGTCGTAGCCGAGGCTCTCGGCGTGTTTGATCGTATCGATCGGGATACTGATCTTCTTACCGGAATAGCCGGCGATGAGTCCGAGTTTCATGGTTGTTTCCCCCGTTGGTGCGGCTGCCCGTTCGTTTGGATTGATGATTTGGATTGGCGCGAGCGCTGCAGGCTAACAAACGCGGGGCATCGCCAACAAGGCAATCAACCCCGGTTGGACTTGGCCCGATGCCCTCGCGACAATTGCGGCGCTGCTTCGGCAGACGTTTCTGCAGATGTTTCTGCAAAAGTTCCGCAAATCCAACTTCTCCGGAGAACCCATGGCGAGCTTCCGCGGCCACATCCTCAATGCGGCGATCCGTTACGCGGGCAAGCGTCGCCTCGCCGACCTCGAATTAACGCCTGCCGCGATCGCGGCCGCGCGCGCGCGGATGGAACGCCTCGGTGATCGCGGCGAACTTGCAGCGTCCCTCTCACGCCATGTCGATGATCTCGGCGGCGTGATGACCGAATGGACCCGCAGCAATCATCCGCCGCACGGCGTCATCCTCTATTGCCATGGCGGCGGTTACGTCGTCGGCTCGCCGCGGGCCTATCGCCGCCTGGCTTCCCGGCTTGCGACGCTGACGCGCTGCGACGTCGCCGTCATCGACTACCGGTTGGCGCCCGAACACGTGTACCCGGCGGCACCGGACGACGCGATCGCCGCCTATCGCGCGCTGCTGTCGCGCACCGATGCGTCATCGATCGTCATCGCCGGCGATTCGGCCGGCGGCAATCTGGCCCTGGTGACGTTGCTACGCGCCCGCGACCAGGGTCTGCCGCTGCCGAGCGCGGCGGTGCTGTTGTCGCCATGGACCGATCTCAGCGGCAGCGGCGCGTCGATGCGCACCAACGCGAAACTCGACCCGATGCTGCCGGCCCAACGGATCGACGAAGCCGCGCGGATCTATGCACCGACCGGTGAGCTGGATGACCCGGACATATCGCCGCTATTCGGCGACTTCACGCAACTCCCGCCCCTCTCCATTCACGTCGGCACTACCGAGATTCTCCTGGATGACTCGCAACGCCTGGCGGAACGCGCGCGCGCGCATGGTGTATCGGCCGAACTCGAAATCTGGCATCGCATGCCGCACGTCTTCCCGATGTTCGCGGACTTTCTGCCTGAGGGTCGACAGGCGCTCGACGATATCGGCCGGTTCATCGACGCACGCCTGCCTCGTCCGCGCTCGCCATGAGCGAAACACCACAAATGGACGGCCGTGAAACCGTACCGCTGGTGCAGCCGTTGAGCATTCAGGCGGCATCGTTGATCCGCTCG
>JANLUG010000537.1:0-1039 GCA_031363335.1 Gammaproteobacteria bacterium | reverse complement strand
TCCGTACCGTTTCCCTCGAAGGATCGGTCAAAGTGTTGCCCCGTTCAGTTCTTCTCGCGATCCACCAACCGCTTTGCGTGAAACCACGGCATCATCGCGCGCAGTTTTTCGCCGACCTGTTCGATCTCGTGCGCCTGGCTGATCCGCCGCATCGCCTTGATCGACGGCGCGCCCGCCTGGTTCTCCAGAACGAATTCGCGCGCGAACTTGCCGGTCTGGATTTCTTCGAGAATACGCTTCATTTCCGCCTTCGTCTCAGCAGTGACGATGCGTGGACCTCGGGTCAGCCCGCCATACTCCGCGGTGTTGGAGACGGTGTACCACATGTTCGTGATACCGCCTTCGTAGAAGAAATCGACGATCAATTTCAGTTCGTGCAGGCATTCGAAGTAGGCCATTTCCGGCGCGTAGCCTGCCTCGACCAACGTTTCGAAGCCGGCCTGCACCAATGCGGCCGCGCCGCCGCACAACACGGCCTGTTCACCGAAGAGATCCGTTTCGGTCTCTTCACGGAACGACGTCTCGATGACGCCGGCGCGTCCGCCGCCGTTCGCCGATGCGTACGACAACGCGGTTTCCTTTGCGGAACCGCTCGAATCCTGCGCGATTGCGATCAGGCTGGGCACGCCGCCGCCTTCGACATAGGTGGAACGAACCGTATGACCCGGTCCTTTCGGCGCAATCATGATGACGTCGAGATCCTTGCGCGGTTCGATCAACTGAAAGTGGATGTTGAAGCCGTGACCGAACGCGATCGTGGCGCCTTCCTTCAGATTCGGCTCGATCTGCTCTCGATAGATCGCCGGCTGCAATTCGTCCGGCGTCAGAATCATGATCACATCGGCGTCCTTCACCGCCGCGGGCACCTCGGCAACCTTCAGCCCGGCTTTTTCGGCCTTGCGCCACGAAGTCGAACCTTTCCGCAACGCGACGACGAGATTCTTCACACCGGAGTCGCGCAGGTTGTTGGCATGCGCGTGGCCTTGCGAGCCATAGCCCACGATGACGACGTTCATGCCCTGAATGATCGAGAGATCCG
>JANLUG010000521.1:0-3394 GCA_031363335.1 Gammaproteobacteria bacterium | reverse complement strand
CTGGGTCGTTGACGTCGGGAGACAGGCTGGCGGTGCGATTGGTCGGTCCGAGTACGCCCGCGACAAAGCGCGGTCGATCGGGCGTCGAGTAGTCGTCGGCGCACGCCCGGGCGAGGCGGGCGGAGGTCAGGTTCATCTCTTCGCAGATTTCAGAGAGACCGTAGTCGCCCTGAGCTATACGCGTTGAGCTGAAGGTGTTCGTTTCGATGATGTCCGCGCCGGCGGCCAGATATTCTCGATGGATGTCGCCGATGACGTCCGGGCGGGTAAGCGTCAGAAGGTCGTGGTTGCCGCCCAGCGGATGGCTATGGTCGACAAAGCGGTCGCCGCGATAGTCGGCCTCCGCCAGCCGGTGGCGCTGCACCATGGTGCCCATTGCGCCGTCGATCACGAGGATGCGTCGGTCGAGGGCATTGGCTAGCGCATTGGAGGGCACAGTCGCGTCTTCCGAAGTCGAAATTGGAGCGTGATCCTACCGAGCCCGAACGTGAACGCAATGGAAGCGGCCTGCATTCAACATGAGCGGCGCTCACGAATCCGGTTTGGACGAATGAGTATGCCTGGCGGGCCCGATCCGGATTGCGTACCATACCCGACCGATTTAGTCGGGTATGTCACATGATCGAGATCTCCAAGACCGCTCAGGCCTATCTTCGCGACCTCCTGGTCAAACAGGACCACAGCGACGTGGGAATTCGAGTTTTTGTCAGCCAGCCCGGCACCCCTCAGGCCGAGACGTGCATCGCGTACTGTCGTCCTGGTGAAGAACAGAAGGACGATATCCCGGTCGCGTACGAAGGATTCACCGCCTGGATCGAAAAGCGCAGCGAGCCCTATCTGGAAGGCGGCGTTGTCGACTTTCAGGACGATCGGATGGGCGGGCAATTGACGATCAAGGCGCCGAATGCGCGCGCGCCGAGCGTCAGCCCCGATGCGCCGATCGAAGACCGGATCAACTACGTGCTCTACAACGAGATCAACCCAGGACTCGCCTCGCACGGTGGTCAAGTGACGCTGCTCGAAGTGATAGAGGGCAACACCGCGGTGCTGCAGTTCGGCGGCGGTTGCCAAGGTTGTTCCGCCGTCGATATCACGTTGAAGCAGGGTGTCGAGCGATCGCTACTCGCGCAGATTCCGGAACTCGTTGCGATCAAAGACAGCACCGACCATACGGTGCGCGAGCACGCGTACTACCAGTAAGGCGTTACCTTCGGCGATCACGCCGCGTCCGCGTTCGCCCCTGAGCGCGGTCGTCGGGGCAGCACGTCCTGAAGCCCCGTCGCCAACTCTCGCAACAATGCGGCCGTGGTGGTCCAGTCTATGCACGCATCGGTAACAGACACTCCGTATCTGAGCTGACTCGGGTCCTTCGTCAACTTCTGATTGCCCGCATTGATGTTGCTCTCGATCATCAGACCCATGATCGAGTGATTGCCGGATTGAATCTGCGATGCCGCGTCGCGCGCGACGACGATTTGACGCAACGGGTCCTTGCCCGAGTTCGCGTGGCTGCAATCGATCATGATGTTCGAGCCCAGGCCCGCGGTAGCGAGAGCCCGCTCGCAGGCTGCGACGCTGTCTCGATCGTAGTTGGGTCCGGCGTGTCCGCCGCGCAGAACGACGTGAGCCGCGTGGTTGCCTCGCGTGTGAATGATCGACACCTGGCCCGACTGGTTGATGCCGAGAAAGCGATGCGGCTTCGACACCGACTGCAGCGCGTTGATTGCGACGTCGAGGCTCCCATCGGTGCCGTTCTTGAATCCGACTGCCGACGACAGTCCCGATGCCATTTCGCGATGCGTCTGCGACTCGGTGGTGCGCGCGCCGATCGCCGACCACGCAATCAGTTCCTGCAGATATTGCGGTGAGATCGGATCCAGCGCTTCCGTGCTGAGCGGCACACCGATCTCTGCGATGCGCAACAGCAGACGTCGGGCAATTCGGATGCCTTCCTCGATGTGAAACGTATCGTTGAGGAATGGGTCGTTGACGAGTCCCTTCCAGCCGACCGTCGTTCGCGGTTTCTCGAAATACGCCCGCATCACGATCATCAAACTGGGCGTCAGTTCATCCGCAAGCGACTTCAGACGTTGTGCATAGTCCTCGGCAGCTGCTACGTCGTGGATCGAGCACGGACCGACGACGACCAGTAGGCGATGATCGCTGCCGTTGAGGATGTTTCGGACCTGTTCGCGTGCTTCGTGTACCTTGTGTCGCACGTGCTCCGAAACCGGCAACTCCGCCTTTAGCTCAGCGGGTGTTACCAGCAGCTCCTGCGCCACTACGTTGAGATTCTCGAGTTGTTCCACATTTCACCTCGTAAAAAAAACCCCGAGAGGCCGGTGCCCATCGGGGTCTTCCCGGAGGGCAACCTGCGTTGCCCTCCCATTCATGGGTCAGGCCACGCTAAGTCGTAAATGCGTAGCCAAACCAATACGTCGCGACGAGCGGCCGGGATGCCGAATCGCCGGATACAGTGTGTCGCTTCGTAGTCGGGTGGTTCATGACGGCGGATTCTCCGCGCGGCCTGGGCAAAAATCAACATCGCCATAGCGCTGTCGTTGGATGCTCGTCACATTTGATCGACCGACATCGGAGTCGACACGGGCGGTTGCCAGACATAGTCGGCCGGCAACACGCGCCGGTTGCGCGTCGCCGGAACCGCTTCGACGGAGGAGGGTGGTGAGGAATCTCTGACGATTTCGATCTGGTCGCGCGCGAGTTGCCAGACCGGCGCGAACAACGAGCGCGAGGGAGGCGCGCGCAGCTCGCCATCGTTCTCCTCGAGGACGCCGAACAAATGTAGGGAACGACGCGCCCGCGTTGCTGCGACATACAGCATTCGAACTCGCTCGTTTGCGTCCCTGTGTCGTTCTTCGTGGCTCAGCCAGCGATATACGCCCGCGTCCGCTGCATTGTGGACGCCAAGCAAAAGTCTGTCTGCTTCCGGCCGCCAGAGGATTGTCGCAGGGTCATCGATCCTGCTGACTCGGTGCATCCCGGGTAGGATCACGTGATCGAACTCCAGTCCTTTTGCACGGTGGATCGTCATGACCGTGATGCCGCTGGTCTGCGCTGACGACTCCGCGAACAGGCGTTGCACAGAACGCTCGAGCGTTGCGATATCGAGCGTCCGTGTGTGGCTTTCCTCGATCAGCGCGAGCAACCGCTGGGCGTGCGCAATCGCATCGACGCTGTCGTAAGCGTCTGCTCCGCCGAGGTGGATGAATGTGTTCTCGAGCCATTGCCTTACAGGCGCTTGCGCGCGGTTGCGCTCCGCCTCCAAAAGCGTCGGCCGCGCACGTCGCAGTCGAGCGCGGCCGTCTTCACATAGTTCGGTTTGGCGCGCGCCCGCACGAACCATCGCGGCAAACGCCAAGTCGCACAGCGCGAT
>JANLUG010000519.1:0-1797 GCA_031363335.1 Gammaproteobacteria bacterium | reverse complement strand
GTCGCTCTGATATTCGCGGTTCACTCGCCTTGCGCACACGTCGGCCGCGCAGGTAGTGTCGAGCGCTTTACCGGGAGACTACGAGATGAGCGACATCATCCTGCACCACTACGCAGGCTCACTGTTCTCCGAGAAGATTCGCTTGCTTCTCGGCTATCTGAAGCTGCCGTGGAGATCCGTGGTGACGGCGCCGATCATGCCGCGCCCGTTGCTGATGCCGCTGACGGGAGGCTACCGCCGCACGCCGAACATGCAGCAGGGCGCGGACGTCTGGTGCGACTCGAAGATCATTGCAGAACGCCTGGCCGAGATTGCCGGTGACACCACGCTCCATACCGGATTCGTGTCGCATCGCGTTGCGGAATGGGCCGACAGCCATCTCTTTCGAATCGTCGTAGCGGTGACGTTTCAGCCTCGTGCGGTGGCCGGGACGATGAGCACGATGTCTTCGACGCAGGTCGAGGCGTTCATGAAAGATCGCGCCGAGTTGACGAAGGGCGCGCCGATCGTGACGTTCTCCCCCGATGTTGCCGAGGCGCATCTCGCGCACTACCTGCTCGAGCTCGATGCGGGGTTACAAGGCGCGTTTCTGTTCGGTGCGAAGCCGCAGATCGCCGATTTTTCGGTGTATCACTGTCTCTGGCTGGTCGCCAACAATCCGACTGTGGCGCCATTGCTCGATGGATATCCGAAGGTAACGGCGTGGCGCGCGCGGATGACCGCGTTCGGACATGGCGATGTATCGGAGATCACCGGTGAAGAGGCGTTGGCGATCGGGACGAAGGCAACGCCGATGCCGATTCCGAAAACAACTTCGCTGTTGCCCGCGGGATATGCGCTTGGGCAACACGCCGCCGTGACTGCGACCGACTACGGTATGGCATTTCCGGTGGCAGGCGAGCTGGTGATCTGTTCGGCGCGCGAATACGCGGTGCGGCGGCGCGATCCGACGGCCGGCGACATCGTCGTACACTTCCCGCGGCAGGGATTCGCCCTTACCCGATGACGAATACGAACCCCGGTACCGATGTTCGTGTGCCGCTGATCATCGGCGCGATCGGACATCGCGATCTCGTGGCTGCCGAGACCGCAGTGTTGGAGCAGCGCGTACGGAGTTTTCTCGAGACGCTGCAGCGCAAGTATCCGAATTTGCGCGTCACCGTGTTGACCTCGGTTGCGGATGGTGCAGACCGGCTGGTAGCCACTGTCGCGAATTTGTTACGGATGCCGATCACGTATGTACTGCCGATGCCGTCGGAGTTGTACGAACGCGACTTCGACGCCTCGTCGCTCGACGAATACCGGGAAGTTCTGCGCAGCGGTAATGTCCTGACGCTCCCGCTCGTGGGCGACAGTACCGCGGACGATGTGACACATCCGGGGCCGAAACGAGATCTGCAATATGCAGGTCTCGGTGCGTTCATCGCGGACCACTGCCACATTCTCCTTGCGTTGTGGGACGGCAGCGAAAACGGCGCGTCCGGGGGAACCGCGCAGGTCATCCGATTCCACCAGGATGACTACATGCCAGGGCTGACCGACCGCCAGCCCAAATCGCGGCTCGACGATAGCGACGACGAAAGCGATCTGGTGCATCACGTCGTCTGCTCGCGCGATCGTCCCGACGGTGACCCGGTGGCGCCGCTGCGTGTCGGCGAGGCGTGGTGGCTGTCGCGCGATCATGAGACGCCGCGAACGCTCGAGATGCCGTCACGGTATGAGGTCGTGCTGCGCCGAATGGTGGAGTTCAGTCAGGACGTGACACGTCATACCGAGCTCGGCGACGGCGCCCCGAAC
>JANLUG010000798.1:0-3558 GCA_031363335.1 Gammaproteobacteria bacterium | reverse complement strand
ATCAACATCGGTTCGCCCGGCCTGCCGAATGTCGGCGGCGGACACGCATCGCGCCCCGATCTCTGCGATCTGCCCGGTGTCGTGAAAGCGTTCGACCGGCACGCCGACTGGCTGCTCGGCGTCAAAGTGCTCGCGTCGGCGTCGCATACCGAGGCGTTCGGCGAGCAGGCCGTAAAGATGGCGCGCAAGGCGGCCGAACTCGTCGATCGGCCGGTGATGCTGCACATCGGCAACGCACCGCCCGTGATCGACGACGTGCTCGACATGCTGCGGCCGGGCGACATCATCACGCATACGTACCACGGCAAAGTCGGCGGCGTGCTGACGTACAAAAACAAGATCCTTCCGGCGTTTCGCGCCGCGATCGAGCGCGGCGTGTTCACCGACATCGGTCACGGCCAGGCTTCGTTCAGCTTTCGCACGTGTGAACGCGCACTGGAGCAAGGCATGCCGGTGCATTCGATTTCTAGCGACCTCCACGCGGGCAACGTGACGCGCTATGCCATCTCGCTGTCGCGCACCATGAGCAAACTGTTGGCGCTTGGTTTGCCGCTGAACGACGTCGTGCGCGCGGTTACCGCAACGCCGGCGAAGATGCTGCACCTCGACGAGCGCGGCTTCGGCACGCTCGCCGTCGGCGCACCGGCGCACGTCACGATTTTCGACGTACGCGACGAAAACCGGGAAATCGAAGACGCCGAAGGCGAGAAGCGCATGGCGAAGCAGTGGATCGTGCCGCGCGCGGTATTCGTCGACGGCGCCTACCACGAACGCAGCGCGGAACTCTGATATGGCGCAGAACATCTATCGCCGCTTCGGGCTCGACGGTGTGATCAACGCAGCCGGAAAGATGACCGCGCTCGGCGGCACGGCGCAGAGCGATGCCGTGGCGCGCGCGCAGGCCGATGCGGCGCAAAGCCATGTCGATCTCGAGACACTGCGGCGGCGCGCCGGTGAACTGGTTGCGCACTATGCGGGTTCGGAAGCGGCGTCGATCACCTCCGGTGCCGCGGCCGGCATCGCCGTTGCCGTGGCGGCATGCATCACGGGCAATCATCTCGACCGCGTGCTGCGCGTACCCGATACGGAAGGTCTGCGCCGCCGCGTGTTGCTGCAGGCCGGCCACGACATCAATTTCGGTGCGTCCGTTGCGCAGATGATCCGGCTCGGCGGCGGAAGACCGGAGACCATCGGCTGGGTCAACCGCGTGCCGAAGGCACTGCTCGACAATTCACTTGCGGCGCACGACGACATCGTTGCGATGGTCTACGTGCAGTCGCACCACAGCGTGCAGGAACAGATGATCTCGCTGAGTGACTGCATCGCCGCAGCGCATCACCATCAGATACCGGTGATCGTCGATGCGGCGGCCGAAGAGGATCTGCGCCACTACATCGGACTCGGCGCGGATCTCGTCACGTATTCCGGCGGCAAGGCGATCGGTGGACCGACGGTGGGATTCGTGGCCGGCCGGCACGCGTTGATCGAGGCTTGCGAGTTGCAGCAGCGCGGCATCGCGCGCGCGATGAAAGTCGGCAAGGAGGCGATCGTCGGTCTGCTCGTGGCGCTGGAGAACTACGCCGTACGCGACGCGGCCGCCGACCAGGCGCGACAAGACGCACTCGTTGGCGCGCTGGCGCAGCGACTGACAGGAATTCCTCAATTGAACATCTACCGCAAACCCGACGAAGCCGGTCGCGGCATTGAACGGCTCGCGCTCGAACGCGCCGACGGCGGTGACATCCGCGAACTCGTGAAGTACCTTGCGGCGGGATCGCCGAGTATCCGCACACGCAATCACCACCTCGACGACGGCGTGGCGTTGATCGATCCGCGCGAGATCGATGCGGACCAGGCCACCGTCATTGCCGAGCGCGTTCGCGCCTTCTTCGAGTCGAAATGAGTGCCATGCAGCCACTGACATCAAAACATCGCGACCAACTCATCGAGCAAGGCTGGTTGCTCATTCCTGACGTCGTGCCAAAGGCATTGTGCGAACGATCAGCCGCCGCGCTCTGTGAATTCATCGACGTCGATCCGGCGCAACCGGAAACCTGGCGCAACTACGTGACGCACGGCCACGGCATCATTCCGCTGCATCACCACCAGGCGCTATGGGATGTCAGACAGCTGCCGCAGATGCACGCGCTGTTCAGTGTCATCTATCAGACGCAGAAGCTCTGGGTCACCTTCGACCGCGGCTCGTTCAAGGTGCCGAGCAGATACCACGAGTCCGGCTTTCGTATGGATGCCGTGCACTGGGACGGCGATCCGCGTGTGACCGAAGACCTCGCGGTGCAAGGACTCGTGTATCTGACCGACACGCCCGCCGAGCAAGGCGCGTTTGCGATGGTGCCGGATCTGTATCGCACGCTCGATCAATGGCTCGCAGTGGAGCGGACCGACGCCGAAGCGCGCAAGCCCGATGTATCCGGCTATCCGCTGGTGCCCGTCGGCGGCCCGCAAGGTAGCGTTGTGTTGTGGCATCGAAAAATGGCGCACACGAGTCTCGCCAACAATTCGACCAAGCCGCGGTTGGTACAGTATGTGACGATGACGCCGGCCGGCTCCGAGGAGTCGCGCCTGCGCAATGCACGCGACTGCATCGAGAAACATCCGCCGGCATGGGCGATCCGGCAGAAGGTTACCGGTCAGCTCGATCCGGAGCCGGGACCGCCGCCGCAATTGACTGCGTTGGGCGCGCGGATCGCAGGCGTCGAGGCCTGGTAACAGTCAGAGTGCAAAAGCGGCGCGAAACCGGGTATTTTTCGCACCGTTGCAAGTCTTAAGGGGCTGTAGCTCAGCTGGGAGAGCGCTGCGTTCGCAATGCAGAGGTCAGGGGTTCGATCCCCCTCAGCTCCACCATTTAGCCGATCTGAGACAGTCCTAAAAAGGCCAGAGAGCCGCGAAACATAAGGCCTCTGGCCTTTTTTTATTGTCCGAACCGATCCTGCCTTGGACATTGATATCTGGGGGCAACTGGGGGCAACATTGGGGGCATCTGACCTAATGCCACCTGCAGTTGCCCCCAAATGTCGCTAACCGATACCGAGATCAAACGAACCAGGCCCGGCACGAAGACCCAGAAGCTCTTCGACGGCGGCGGGTTGTATCTCGAAGTGGCTCCATCCGGCGGCAAGTGGTGGCGATTGAAGTACCGCTTCGGCGGAAAAGAGAAACGGTTGTCGCTCGGCGTCTATCCGGATGTCGGACTCAAGCTCGCACGCGATCGACGCGACGACGCACGCAAGCTGTTAGCGAAGGATGTTGATCCTGGCGAACATCGAAAAGCGACCAAGGCCGCCGAAGGTGAGCGGGCTGCGAACAGCTTCGAAGTACTCGCACGCGAATGGTTCGCCAAATTCAAACCCAACTGGGTCGCGAGCCACTCGGACAAGATCATCAGCCGGCTTGAGCGAGATTTGTTTCCTTGGATCGGTGGTCGACCGATCGCGGAGCTAAGGGCGCCTGAGCTGCTGGCGTGTTTGCGACGCATCGAACATCGCGGCGCGCTCGATACAGCGCATCGGGCATTGCAGAACTGCGGTCAGATCTTCC
>JANLUG010000489.1:0-3022 GCA_031363335.1 Gammaproteobacteria bacterium | reverse complement strand
CGCAGGCGAGGCCGACATCCGTGCCTCCGCTGCGGCCATTGCTGAATTGGTCGAAGAGCAGCGCGCCCAAGGCATCGACAGCAAACACATCGTGCTGGCCGGATTTTCGCAAGGCGGTGTCATCGCATTACAACTCGGGCTGAGATATCCGGAGCCGCTCGCCGGGATCATGGCGTTGTCGACGTATCTGCACGACCCGGAACACGTCGTGGACGGCATCTCGCTCGCGAACGCCGGTATACCGATTTTCATGGCCCACGGGCTCATGGATCCGATGATCCCGATCACGCGCGCGATCACGTCGCGCGAGGCGCTGCGCTCACTCGACTATCCGATCGAGTGGCACGAGTACGCGATGGGGCATTCCGTGTGTCTCGAAGAGATCAAAGACATCGGCCGCTGGCTGACGACCAGAGTCGAACGCTGAGCACACGCTCGCGCACTCCCATGTGCGCACCACATGATCGTTCCGTTGGGAGGCTGTCATGGGAACTCTGGAGCTTTACGGTTACGCCGCCACAACCGTCCTGACGACCGTCATGCTGTTGTGGATCGTCAGCGTCGCCATTCGCGACGCCAGCATCATCGACGTATTCTGGGGGCCGCTGTTCGTGGCGATCGCGTGGGTTCTGTTCGCCGAGAACCTGCACGCGGTCGGCTTCAAACATCTCGTGGTGCTGTTCCTCGTAACCGCGTGGGGTCTGCGGCTCGCCTTTCACCTCGCCGCGCGTAACTTCGGTCAGGGTGAGGATGTGCGGTACCGCCTGTGGCGCGCGCACGGCGGTGAGCGTTGGTGGCTGAAGAGCTTCTATCGCGTCTATCTGTTGCAGGCTGCAATCGCGTTGGTGGTGGCGACACCGATCGTCGCGGCCTTTCGCGTGACCGATGCACCATTTCTGATCAACTGGATCGGCCTGCCGATCTGGCTCGTGGGATTCGTCATCGAAGCGACCGCCGACGTGCAGTTGACCCGGTTCCGAAGTCGTCCGGAAAGTCACGGTCAGGTCATGCAGGAAGGTCTCTGGTCCTACAGCCGACATCCCAACTACTTCGGCGATGCGTTGCAGTGGTGGGGACTCGGGGTGTTCACGTTCAGCGGCGACACGTGGTGGGCCGTCATCGGACCGCTCGCGATGACGTTGGTATTTCTGAACATCTCCAACGAAGTCATTGAGCGGGGGTTGGCCAAACGCCGACCGGGTTATGCCGACTACGTTGCTCGCACCAACGCTTTTTTTCCGCGTATACGCGTGGCGGGAGCTGACGACACAACCCGGTAGTCGCGTACAATAACGTGCACACGCGCCGTCGCGCCGCCATCGGCCGTCGTTTTCCGCGAGGGACGAATGGGATCCGGAATGGACAACACCGAACTTCCCGACAATCCAGACCTTGCCTGGGACCTCGGCGAAGGCATCGATCGCGAGCGCGCCATCGACTTCATCATGCAGTTCGAGACGACGCTGTGCGTCTACTCCGCGTCGGTCGAGAAGCTGTACAGCACGTACAACATCTTTTTTCCACGTGAGTACCATCGCAAGATGGTAATCCTTCCGGATCCCGCGGCTTTCCACGATACGTTCAGCGGCGTCGTCACCAATGCCGTGCAGATGACCGGGCTGTACATCATCCCGGGCGAGTTGATCAGTGAGGAAGGACTGTATCTCGCCAATGTGAAGAAGGACCGCAGCCTCGGCGAGCGGCGTATTCCGTTCGAGGACGGCATGCGGGCGCTGATGCGCAATCGCCCCGCCAACGACCCGTTCCTGCCGGTGCTCGCAAAGGGGGACCTGCGCGGCTTCGAAGAATCCTGGCCGGTGCTGCACCTGCATCGCGTCAAGCTCGGCGAACTCGCCCAGCGTTCCGAGCTCGATCGCACGAACATCCGCAATGGGGTCGTCGAAAAGCTCGAAAGCCTGTTCATCAGCCAGCGCAAACACCGTTCCCGGTGAGCGTTTCCGGGCGCTCGTTCGGCACCGTGGCCATCACCGTGCTGTTACTCGGCGCGCTCGTATTATCGTGGTGGGGTGCGTTGGATGAGGCCGCGTCGGAACGGACTCATGCGGCACTGCAACGCGCGCTCGTCACGTTCGCGCTGACGCGCACGCTAAACGGCGTCATCTCGGTCGCACAAGGCACACAATTGGCATTCGAGCCGGCCGGGGTGGGTGTCGTCATCTCGGCAGGTGAGATCCTCGATCCGCTGAACGACCTCATCGAGCAGTTCTCTTGGTTGACGCTGCTGGCTGCAACGTCGCTGGGCGTGCAGATCATGCTCGGCGAGATGTTCGCGACCACCGCCGTCAACGCTGTGCTGTCGGTGGTCATCGTGCTCGGCATCATCGCGTTGTGGTGGCGCACGGATCAGCACCCGGCCGCCCGTTCCGCGGTTCTGCGCCTCGCCGCCACCCTGCTGTTCATGCGCTTTGCGATCGTGCTCGCGACCCTCGGTACCGGCCTCGTCAACGAGCACTTCCTCACCCAACGCGAGGAAGCAGCCGTGGACTATCTGTCGCAAACCCGCGCGAAGATCGAATCGACGACCGACGCCACACCGGTGCCGGCCACATCGACGGACTCCGTGCTGGAACGGTTGAACAAATTCATCGACGACCAGAAGCAGGCGCTCGACATCGAAAATCGTCTGACGCGTCTGCGCCTCGACGTCGAGGGGGCGGTGGAACAGGTCGTCAATCTGATCGTCGTCTATGTCATCGAGACGCTGTTGTTGCCCCTCGGTTTTCTCGTTGTCGCCTGGGGGTTGGTGAAGCAGGTCTGGCGCCGGATGACCTGACGGGTGCGAGTTCTGCTCCTTTCGGCGACCTGGCCGAGTGGCTAAGATACGCAGTTTTCTCGCGGGCCTGGTGTCGTGTCCCATGAGTTTCTATGCATTCTGAGGTTGCCTGGTGCGCTGGGGCCAGGCGCGGTGAGGAGTCGTATCGAGAATACGGCGACGAGCCGCAACGCAGCACCAGCACACCTGGCAACCTCCCGGAGGGCGCGACTGTCCGGCCGTTGGACC
>JANLUG010000470.1:0-4237 GCA_031363335.1 Gammaproteobacteria bacterium | reverse complement strand
GCCGTGACGAGGTCGTCCACGTTGTGATTCCTCAACCGCTTCTGCAGCCCCTCGAGCGACGCCGCGAGCGGCGCCGCAGCGCCGGAGAGATTCGCGAACACCCAACCGCCCCACTCGGTGTGCGCGACCGGCGTGAGGTTGCATTTCGATGCGTCGAACGACGCCGACCGCTCCATCGCCGGCGCAAATAGAAAGCGGCCGTCGAGCCCGTAGCGCCACAGGTGATACGGACAACTGAAATCCTTGCGGTTGCCGCTGCCTTCGACCACCGGCATGCCGCGATGCCGGCACACTCGCGACAGCACGTGCAATCCGCCGCCACCGTCGCGCGACACGACGAGCGGAACATCGAGAAGATCGACGCACAGATAGTCACCGGCGTTCGCGACGCTGCTGCTGCGCGCAACCGGAAGCCAACCGGCTTTCAGCACCCGAGGAACCTCGGCATCGAAAACCCCAGCGTCGACGTACGCTTCGCGCGGCAAGGCAGTGGCCGATGTCCGATCGTTACTGACGCTCGAATAGAGTCGCGGTGCGTGCACCGCGCCAAGAGGATCCGAGATTCGACGAGTCATGCGACGTTCTGCATTTTGTTGGCGTAATCGCGCCCCGCGGTCGCAGGAGGCAGTGGATTTCCCTCCCGTTCACATTGGCTCACTACTGCTTCGACGATTTCGCAAAGCTCGCTGAAGACCTCGAGTTCGTCCGGCCCGTGACAGCCTCCGAGAAACAGACCCGGACAGCTTCCCACGTAGCAGGAATCCTCGTTCGACCATTCAACGATCTTCACGTAGCGCGCGCTGGCTTTCACGATTTTGGAACCTCCAATGCCTGAGCTACCGCTCGTATCTGATAGTGCTTTGCATCCGCACCGAGTCGGCCCGAGATAATGATCTTTACGCCGGATCTCGGATGCACGAACTTACGATGGCTTCCTTTTGCACTATGCCTTTCGTATCCGGCCTGCTCAAGCAAGGCTACCAACTCTCTGACCTTCGGCGGCACGTCGCTCTCCAACCAACTCGATGCGCAAGCGCGCCCTCTGAGTCTGGTTGTTCACGACGAATCGCAATGTAGTCGATCCCTCTTCCTTCGGACTGGTGATGGAGTACAGCGTCAGTTGCTCAATGGTGACGTTCATTCTGCTTCCGCGCATTGGATGAGCCGGCACGCGGCATCACGCCCGATTCCATCATTGCGGTCAACTGCAGCACGAGCTGATCCGGAGAGAGGCCCGACGGGTCATACCATTCCGGCGACCAGTTGAGCGCACCGAGCAACAGCATGCGCAGGGCCGACAGATTGAATTCGTCGCGGATCAGGCCTTGCTGCTTCGCTTCCTCAAACAACTTCGCATAAAAACGTCCGTACGCACGTTGTTTGCGCAGATGCCGGATCCGCACGGCATCAGGCACCTGGTGCAGCATCCGTAGCGTTGCAACGGCGAAGTCCGCTTCCTCGAGCGTGTACGCGAGATGACCTTTGAACGCCGCGCCGATCTTCGCCAACGGATTCGCCGCGTCGCCGAGGTCGGTGATCGCGGCTATGGCCGCTCGTTGAGCACCGAGCACGCCTTCATCGAGCACGGCTTCCACAAGCTCGTCTTTGTTCGCGAAGTGGTAGTAAAGACTGCCCGCCTGCATGCCCGCGTTGTCGGCGATCTGCCGCAGCGACGTCAGCGCATAACCCGAGCCGCGAAACGCCTGCGCCGCGGCGTGCAGAATCCGTTCGCGCGTTCTGTCGGATTTGCTGCCGTTGTCGGTCGCCATCGCATCGCCCCGTCTGCTTTACAGAATATTCTAATGAGCGTTAGAATTCGTCGCAACGTCGATGACCGCTATCGGGAGCAGATCGTGCACGTTGGATTGGGTCTCAGTTTCCAGGCGCTCGACAACAAGATGAGCGACGCCGACGTCTACCGGCAGGAGCTCGACCTCGCCGCCAGCGCAGAACCGAATGGTTTCGATTCGATCTGGACACCGGAACACCACTTCACCGACTACATGATGACGCCGAACGTGCCGCAGTTTCTGGCATGGGTCGCCGGCCAAACGAAACGTATCAAGCTCGGCACGATGGTGACGGTGTTGCCGTGGCACGACCCGGTGCGCGTCGCCGAGAACTTCATCCTGCTCGATCACCTGTCGCAAGGTCGTGCGATTCTCGGCATCGGCCGCGGACTCGGGCGGGTCGAATTCGATGCATTCCGCGCCGACATGAGCGAGTCGCGCCGGCGCTTCACCGAATACTCCGAAGCGATTCTTAACGGACTCGAATCGGGTGTGATGGAGCACACAGGCGAACTGTACAAGCAGCCGCGCTTCGAGCTGCGGCCACGGCCCTACGCAACGTTCAAGGGCCGCACGTTTGCATCGGCCATCTCGCCGTACTCACTGGACCTGATGGCGAAGCTCGGTGTCGGTGTGATGGTGATCGCGCAGAAACCGTGGGATCTCGTGCAGCAGGAACTCGCCGGCTATCGCGACCGCTATCGGGAGCTCAACGGCATCGAAGCGCCGAAGCCGATCCTCGCGCTGTTTCTCGGCGTCAGCGAAGATCCGGCCGAAGCGCAACGCATGCGCGACGTCTATCTGCAGCGCTACGCGCGCTCCACGGTCGAGCACTATCAGTTCGCCAACCAGAAATTCGCCGAGATCGAAGGCTACGAATATTACGAAGGGCTCGCGCGCAACATCGCTAAACACGGGCTCGAGAAATTCAACGGCTTTCTCGCCGACCTGCAGGTGTGGGGTTCGCCCGATCAGGTCGTTGCGAAGATCCTCGACAACGTCAACAAGTGCGAAGCCGGCGGGCTCATCATCCAGATCCGCTTCGGCGGCATGGAAGCCGACGTTGCGAACCGCAACTACCAGCTGTTCGTAGACAAAGTGTTGCCGAAATTGAAGGCTTACGACGTCGGCGGCGATCTCGGTGTGCTGCACACGCCGCCACAGGTCGCGAAGCTCGCAGGTTAGCCGAATGAAACTGGAAACACAGCGCCAACTGCTCGACCGTGCCGCGACGCACATGAGGAACGGTACGACGGATCTCGCCGACCATTGTCTGCGTGTTCCCGCACAGCACTACCTGAGCCGCGAGCAACTGGCACGCGAGGTCGATGCGTTGTTCCGCAAGCAACCGCTGCTCGTCGGACTGACACCCGACGCACCCACACCGGGCAGTTACTTCACGCACGAAGCCGCAGACACCGGCCTGATCATCGTGCGCGGCGACGACAACACCGTGCGCGCGTTCGTCAATGCGTGCCGGCATCGCGGCACGCGCATTGCGGAAGGCCGCGGCACCAAGCGCTCTTTCTCGTGTCCATTCCACGCATGGAACTACGCGCGCGACGGCAAACTGATTTCGCGGCCGAACAGCTGCGGCGGCTTCGATTCCACCGGCGATGAATTCAACGCGCTGTTGCAGAAGCCCTGTGTCGAAGTGGCCGGCATGATCTTCGTGCTGCTCGAAGGCACCGACATCGACGCAAAGGTGCAGCAGCTGGTCGGCGGCATCGCCGACGAGATCGGCAGCTATGCGATCACCGACAAGATCTACTTCGACAGCCGCACATCCGAACGACCGTGCAACTACAAATTCATCATGGACGGCTTCGCCGAGTCGTATCACCTCAGCACGCTGCACAAAGGCACCATCTCGCCGTACTACTACACGAACCCGAGCCTCAGCGATGAGTTCGGTCCGGTCGCGCGGATGATCGGTGTGCGCAGCAGTATCGATACGGAATGGACGAAGGACGAACCCGAGCGGCGCTTCATCCGCCACGGCACGATCCAGTATCTGATCCCGCCGAACATCGTGCTGACGCACCAGATCGATCACATGCAGCTGTGGCAGATCTACCCGGTGGCCGGCGATCCGGAACGCTGCCGCGCGTCACTGACTCTCTACTGGCCCGCACCGCTCGACGAAACGGCCCAAAAGAAATGTCAGTTCAACCTCGACGTGCTGTGGCAGGTGACGAACGACGAAGACTTCCCGCAGAGCATCAACATCCATCGCAACCTCGCGAGCGGATCTGTGCCGGCACTCGTTTTCGGCCGTAACGAGCCGAGCCTGATCCACTATCACCGCCAGATCGCAGCCGCGATCGGAAGCGAACTGTTGACCGCGGTCTAGCGGCAGTTGAACCGCGAAGGCGTCAATCCCCTTCGCGAATGCCTGCGACGATCGCTTCTGCTTTCCGAAACAGCGCCGGGTCGATCTGCTTTCC
>JANLUG010000437.1:0-7158 GCA_031363335.1 Gammaproteobacteria bacterium | reverse complement strand
ACGAGGTCGAGCACCGCCGGCGTTCCGCCCAGCACTTGTAGGCTCGTCGCGTAACGCCTCATCGCGTCCGTTAGATCGGCTGCCTCTACCGGCATCGCGTGGATGTGATCTGGTTGCAACGGCGAATTTGCCAGGAGCGTCTCGTGCAGATGAGTGAGATTTCTATCCGGATCATTCGCAGGTGCGACGCGCTCGTCCACCTGAACGACATGCACGCCGTGCCACGGCACGTCTTCACGCGCGAGCAATTGCAGCATCACCCACGGCGTGCGACCGCCGCTGACGGCGAATACAAAACGCCCCCGAGCCGACACGGCGTCGCGTGCAGCGGCCGCAATCAACTGCGCGGCGCGCTGGGCAACCGCATCGGCGTCTGCAAACACTTCGAGTTCCATGGAGGTTGACCGGTCGCGCGGCTCTCAGCCGGCCGGCTTCTCGACGTGTCCGCCGAATTCGAATCGCATTGCGGAAAGCAGCTTGTTCTGGAAGTCGGCTTCGCCGCGCGAACTGAAGCGTTCGTACAACGCGGTGGTCAATACCGGCGCAGGCACAGCCTCGTCGATGGCCGCCTTGATCGTCCAGCGGCCTTCGCCCGAGTCGGACACGCGGCCCGCGAAGTTGTCGAGCGTCGGATTCTTCGCGAGCGCGGACGCCGTGAGGTCGAGCAACCACGACGCAACGACGCTGCCGCGCCGCCACAACTCGGTGATGTCGGCCAGATTCAGGTCGTACTGATATTGCTCGGGGTCGCGCAGCGGCGTCGTCTCCGCATCGATGTCGTGCGAGCGCTTGCCGATGTTCGCGCCGCGCAGAATGCCGATACCTTCCGCATATGCCGCCATCAATCCGTACTCGATGCCGTTGTGCACCATCTTCACGAAATGGCCCGCGCCGTTCTGCCCGCAATGCAGATAGCCCTGCTCCGCCGTGCTGCTGATCTTCTCGCGTCCGGGCGTGCGGCCGATGTCGCCGATGCCGGGTGCGAGTTGAGCGAAGATCGGATCGAGACGCGCAACCGTAGCCGGTTCACCGCCGATCATCATGCAGTAGCCGCGCTCGAGTCCCCACACACCGCCGCTCGTGCCGACATCCACGTAATGAATGCCCTTTGCCTTCAGTTCTTTCGCGCGGCGGATGTCGTCCACGTAATACGAGTTGCCGCCGTCGATGAGGATGTCGCCGGATTCGAGCAGCGGCACCAGATCGGCAATGGTCTTGTCGACCACGGCCGCCGGCACCATCAACCAGATCGCGCGCGGCGCTTTCAGCTTCTGTACGAAGTCTTCGCGCGACGCGGCACCGGTCGCCTGTTCCTTCGCGAGCGCTTGCACGGCCGCTTGCGACATGTCGAATACCACACAGTCGTGGCCGCCCTTGATCAGGCGCCGCACCATGTTCGCGCCCATACGTCCGAGGCCGATCATTCCGAGTTGCATACGTCGACTCCTTGTCGTTTCGAGGGGTGTCAGCCTCTGAGTTTGCGATAGCGGCGGATCAATGCGTTCGTGGAGCCATCGTGCCGCAGACCGGAATCATCTTTCGCTTCCAGTTCGCCGACGATGCGTTTGGCGAGAACTTTGCCGAGTTCTACGCCCCACTGGTCAAACGAATCGATGTGCCAGATGACGCCCTGCGTATACACGCTGTGTTCGTACATGGCGACGAGCTTGCCGAGCGCGGCCGGTGTAAGCCGGTCCATAAAAATCGTATTCGACGGCCGGTTGCCTTCGAAGGTGCGATGCGGCACCAGCCAATCGGGCGTGCCTTCCGCTCTCAATTCGTCCGGCGTCTTGCCGAACGCGAGCGCTTCGCCCTGCGCAATCACGTTCGCGATCAGGATGTCGTGGTGCTCACCGAGCGGGCTGAGGGGCAGACCAAACGCGATGAAGTCGCACGGAATCAGCCGCGTGCCCTGGTGAATCAACTGATAGAACGAGTGCTGGCCGTTCGTGCCCGGTTCGCCCCAATAGACCGGCGCCGTATCGACGCCGACCGGTTTGCCGTCCAGCGTGACGTGCTTGCCGTTGCTCTCCATCGTGAGCTGCTGCAGATACGCCGGAAAACGCTTCAGATACTGCTCGTACGGCAGCACCGCAACCGTCTGCGCCCCGAAGAAACAGTTGTACCAGAGCGACAAAAGCCCCATCAGCACCGGCAGGTTGCGTTCGAACGGTGCGGTGCGGAAATGTTCGTCCATCTCGTGGAAGCCGCTGAGCATCGAGCGGAAGTTGTCGGGCCCGATCGCCAGCATCGTGGACAGTCCGATCGCCGAATCCATCGAATAACGGCCGCCGACCCAGTCCCAGAAGCCGAACATGTTCGCGGTATCGATGCCGAACTTCGCCACCGAGTCCGCATTCGTGGACACCGCCACGAAGTGCTTCGCCACGGATTTCACGTCGCCGCCGAGGCCGTTCAAACTCCAGGTCCGCGCGGTGTGCGCGTTCGTCATCGTCTCGAGCGTGGTGAATGTCTTCGACGACACGATGAACAACGTTTCCGTCGGGTCGAGGTCGCGTGTCGCTTCGACGAAATCGGTGCCGTCGATGTTGGAGACGAACCGGAACGTCAGCGCACGGTCGCTGTATGCACGCAGCGCTTCGTACGCCATCACCGGACCCAGATCCGAACCGCCGATGCCGATGTTGACGACGTTGCGGATGCGCTTGCCGGTGTGACCTTTCCATTCGCCGCTGCGCACGCGATCGGAAAACGCGCTCATCTTGTCGAGCACGGCGTGCACCTGCGGCACGACGTTCTCGCCGTCCACGACGATCGATGCGCCATACGGTGCCCGCAGCGCGACGTGCAGCACCGCACGATCTTCCGACACGTTGACCTTGTCGCCGCGGAACATCGCATCGATCCGGTCGCGCAGGCCGGACTCGGTGGCGAGGCGAACCAGCAACTGCAGCGTTTCAGCGGCGATGCGGTTCTTCGAATAATCGAGGTAGATGCCGCACGCATCGAGGCTGAATCGTTCCGCGCGTTGTGGGTCCCGCGCGAACAGTTCACGTAGATGCGTTTCCCGCAGCGCCGTGTGGTGCGTTACGAGCGCTTGCCACGCCGGTCGCGCCGTCAACGGATGAACTACGCCCGTCATGACGTTTTCTCCAATTGTTCCCATAAGCGGAATCCGCCGGTGAATGCATCCGCGTTGTCGCCGCGGCGGCACCCCGGCGGCAATTCTTCGAGGTTCTTCACGTTACCGCCGCCGAGCAGCACCGGGCGGCCGAACGCCGACTGCCAGTCGGCCGCGAGCTGTTTGACCTTCGTGACCATCTTCGCCGCGGTCAGTTTCGCGCCGGATGCGAATTCGCGTCGGTCCTTTCGACCGGTAACGAGAATCTTGACGTGCGTCCCGCCGACGTCGACCACGAGCACGTTCATACTTTTTCTAACGCGGCGCTCTTCGATGCAATCACGCCCATCAGCTCGTGCCAGGATTTGACGAACGCCTTCGCGCCATCGTCCTGCAGTTGGGCCGCGAGCGCGTCCACGTCGATGCCCGCTTTCGTGTGCGCGGCAATGACGGCCTCGCAATCACCGCCATCCGATGGTGCGAGCGCACCGACGTCGCCGTGATCGGCAAATGCCTTGAGCGTTGCCTCCGGAATGGTGTTCACCGTCAGCGGCGCCGCGAACGCCTTGATGTACAGCACGTCTGACGCATTCGGATCTTTCGTGCCGGTGCTCGCAAACAGCAACCGTTGCGGCCGGCCGCCGTTGTTCAGCACGCGCTGGTAGCGCGGCGACGCAACGAGATCGCAGTAGGTCTTGTAGCAGCGCCGACCGATTGCGATGCCCAGCGTATTCGTTATCGCGGCAGGCACTTTCGCCGACACGGCGGCATCCCACCGGCTGATGAATACCGACGCAACGGATGCGACGTCTGCGCTCAACCCCGCCGCAATGCGCCGCTCCAGGCCGCGCAGATACGCATCGGCGGCCGCCATGTAGTGCTCGCGCGAAAACAGCAGCGTGACGTTGATCGGCACACCGGCGAACGTGGCTTCTTCAATGGCCGGCAGCCCTTCCTTAGTACCGGGAATCTTGATGAAGAGATTGTGCCGCCCGGCGCGCGCGTGCAGTTCCTTCGCGACGGCGGTCGTCGTCTTCGTGTCGTACGCGAGCAGCGGCGACACTTCGAGCGACACCCAGCCGTCGACGCTGCTCGTGCGCGCGTGCACGGCCGCGAACAGGTCGGCCGCCCGAGTGATGTCGTCGATGGCGAGATCGAAGAACAGATCTTCGCCCGACCGTCCGGCCGCCAGGCCTTTTCGGATCGCGGCATCGTAGGACGCACTGTTTTTGATCGCCTGATCGAAAATCGTCGGATTCGACGTCAGCCCGGTGACGGACCACTCGTCGATGTAGCGCTTCAACGTACCGGTGTTGAGCAGGTCGCGCGTGATGTTGTCGAGCCAGAGACTCTGGCCGAGATCGTGCAGCTGTCGTGTCGGTTGCGTTGCGTTCATGGGATCACCGGTGTCGGGAGAATGGGACCACCGACGACGGGCGTCGTTCAACCCGAGTCGGTGGCCGCAGTGTGTCACGAAAGCTCGGCGAGGCGTTTTATGAAGGCGTCTTCATCCATCACCGGCACGCCGAGTTCGGTCGCACGGTCGAGCTTGCTGCCGGCGCCGGGTCCGGCGACGACCTGCGTCGTCTTCGCCGACACGGAACCCGCAACTTTGGCGCCAAGTGCCTGCAAGCGCGCTTTTGCTTCGTCGCGCGTCAGTTGTTCGAGCGTTCCCGTCAGCACCCATGTCTGTCCGATGAGCGGCGCCTGTTCGGCAGGTTCCTCAATCGGCCAGTGCACGCCGAGTTCGATCAGCCGATCGATCACTTCGAGGTTGTGCGGTTGCGCGAAGAACTTGTGGATGCGCTCCGCCACCACCGGGCCGACATCATCGACCTGCAGTAGCTGCTCGAGCGTGGCGGCGCGCAGCGCCGGCAGATCGCCGAAGTGGCGCGCAAGATTCAACGCGGTCGCTTCGCCCACGTCGCGAATGCCGAGCGCGTAGATGAATCGCGCGAGTGTCGTAGAGCGGCTCGCGTCGATTGCCGCGCGCAGATTTTCTGCGGATTTCGGCCCCATACGCTCGAGACCCGAAAGCGCTTCGACATCGAGACTATAGATGTCCGCAACGTGATCGATGAGCTTGCGTTCTACGAGCTGATCCACAAGCTTGTCGCCGAGCCCTTCGATATCGAGCGCCAACCGCGACGCGAAGTGGCGGATTGCTTCCTTGCGTTGCGCCGGACAATCGAGACCGCCCGTGCAGCGCGCCACCGCTTCGTCGTCAGCGCGATAGATTTCAGAACCGCACGCCGGGCAGCGCGTCGGCACGTCGATTTTCGCGGCGTCGGGTGGACGTTTCGACTCGATCACCTTCATGACCTGCGGAATGACGTCGCCGGCGCGGTGCAGCAGCACCGTATCGCCGATCATCAGCCCGAGCCGCACGATCTCGTCCATGTTGTGCAGCGTCGCGTTGCTGACGGTTACGCCGCCGACGAATACCGGCTCGAGCCGCGCCACCGGCGTGATCGCTCCGGTGCGGCCGACCTGGAAGTCGACGCCGAGCACGCGCGTGGTCGCTTCCTCTGCCTGGTATTTGAACGCCATGGCCCAGCGCGGCCGCCGCGTGATCGTACCGAGCTGTTCCTGCTGCTTCAGGTCATTCACTTTGAACACGACGCCGTCGATTTCGTACGGCAACTTGGCGCGCTTCGCCAGCAGATCTTCCGCGTAGTCGAAGCACGCCCGGATCCCGCTGACGGTCTTACGCAGGGGATTCACGCGCAGCCCCCAGCCTTGCAATGCGGCATGAACATTCGCTTGTGTGTCGGGCTGCCAGCCGCCTTCGAACAGTCCGACCCCGTAACAGAACAAGCTCAACGGCCGCCCGGCCGTCACGCGCGGATCGAGCTGGCGGAGGCTTCCCGCCGCGCCGTTACGCGGATTCACCAGCATTTTCTCGCCCCGCTTCGCCGCCGCCTCGTTGAAGGCGTGGAAACCGGCGATCGGCAGATAGATTTCGCCGCGCGCTTCGAGCTTCGACGGAATGTCGTCGCCGCGCAGCCGCAACGGCACCGCGGCAATGGTGCGGACGTTCGCGGTGATGTCTTCGCCCTTCTGGCCGTCGCCACGCGTTGCGGCCAGCTCTAGCACGCCGTTCTTGTACAGCAAACTGACCGCCACGCCGTCGAATTTCGGTTCGCACGAGTATTCGAGCCCGTCAGTGATGCCGAGGCGAGCGCGACAACGTTCGTCCCATGCGACGAGGTCTTCGAGCTTGGTGCTTTTATCGAGCGACAGCATCGGTAGCTGATGCGTGACGCTGCCGAACTCCGGTTGCGGCGCAGAACCGACGCGTTGCGTGGGCGAATCCGCGGTGATCAGGTCGGGATGTTCGATTTCGAGCGCGTGCAACCGATCAAACAGTGCGTCGTATTCGCCGTCGGATACGTCGGGATCGTCGAGTACGTGGTAGCGGTAGTTGTGATGGTCGATCGCCGCGCGCAGCGAAGCGATCTCGTCGCGCACCTTGCGGGTGACCTTCACCAGTGCCGTGACTCAGGCCCGTTGCGACATCCGCTTGCGCGAGAAATCTTCGATCCGCGCGCGGCAGTGCTGAATGGTCTGGCTCGTCATCACGGACAGCTGCTCGTCCTTGAGGTCGGCGCTCAACGAAGCAGCGACGTCGCGCGTCACCGCGAGCATGTCTTCGAATACTTCGAGCGGTTGGTCGGGGCCGGGCATACGCATGAAAAAACTCACGCCCGGTGTGCGAAACGCTTCCATCGCCGACAGGTCGAACGTGCCGGGTTCTACCGCGCTCGCCACGCTGAACTGAACTTCCTTCGATGCCGGTTGAACGCGGTGGAAGATGTTCATGTCGCCGAACTTCAGACCGTTGCGCAGGAATGCTTCCATCAGATCGGTGCCGCCGAACTTCGCGCCGTTGCGAGCCAGCACGTTGATGATGATCACCTCGGCCGGGATGTTCCGGGCCGGCATCGGTTCCGGCTCATGCTCCACGTCGACGTGTTGCGTGCTCGGGCGTGTCTGGATCGGTTGTGGTGCGCTGCGAACCGCGTCGCGAGCGACTTCGCGGGCGCGCTCGTGTGAACGCTCCGGGACGATCGGGC
>JANLUG010000411.1:0-3276 GCA_031363335.1 Gammaproteobacteria bacterium | reverse complement strand
GCCCGCGCGGCCGAGCGCTACCGCGAATTGAAGGAAGAAGAGCGCAAAGCGACGGCCGAGCTGCACGCGTTGCGGCTGGTGGCGCTCGAAACCGCGCTGCACGCGCGCGAGACAGAGATCCGCGCCCTCGAAGTGGCGCTCGAACGGGCCATTGCAGAACAGCGTGCCGTCGATGCCGACATCGAGAAGAGCCGCGCCCAGCACACCGAACACAGCGACGAGTTCAACAAGGTACAAGGCCGCTACTACCAGCTCGGCGCCGATATCGCGCGTATAGAAGAAGCGATCGCATACAACCAGCAACGCGTGCAGCAACTCGAGCTCGATCTCGATTCGGTATCGCAGCGCCGCAAGGAAACCGATCGCCAGCTCGCGATGGACGAAGAGCAGATCCTGACGTTGCGCTCCGCGCTGGCGGAAGCCGGGCCTCGTGTGGACGCAGCGCGCGCCGAAGACGAGCGGTCGAATGTGGCGCTCGAAGCGGCCGAGGCGCGATTGACCGAATGGCAGGCGAGTTGGGAGTCGTTCAACGAACGCGCCGCGACGAACCAGCGCGAATCCGACGTCGAAGCGTCGCGCATCGAACATTTCGAACAGGTGTTGCAGCGCTTGCGGGCGCGCGCCGCGCAGCTCGACGACGAAGCGCGCAACCTGGTTGCCGGCGATACGTCCGACGACATCGGCGAACTCGCGGCCGGCATCGCCGCTGAAACCGCGTCGTTGAAAGCGGCCGAACTCGACATGGAGCACTGCCTCGCCGGACTCGGCGCATCGCGCGAAGACCTCGTCATCCGCGAACAGGTGCTCGAAGAAGCGCGCGGCGACGTGCAGGTGCTGCGCCACGAACTCGCTTCGCTCGAAGCGGTGCAGCGCGCCGCACTCGGGCGCACCGAAGGTGCGGCAGACGACTGGCTGCGCGCGCAGCAGCTCACCGATGCGCCGCGTGTCGGCGAAGCGTTGTCGGTGGTGGCCGGCTGGGAGCGCGCCGTCGAGAGCGTGCTGGGCGACCGGTTGCAAGCCGTTCACGTCGACTCGATCGAAGGTTACGCGCAGAACCTGACCAGCCTCGAACACGGTCTCGTCACGCTGGTCGACGGCGGTCGCGTCGAAGCCGGTACTCGCGAGCTGCCGACGCTCGCGAGCTTCGTGAGATCGTCCGTGCCGCTCGGTTCGCTGCTGAACGGCGTCTTCGCGGCACAGTCTTTGTCGGTTGCGCTCGGCCATCGTGCGAAGCTCGGCCACGGCGAGAGCGTGATCACGCGCGATGGCGTCTGGCTGGGCGCGGACTGGTTGCGCCTCGATCGCGGCGAAGACATCAGCCACGGCATCATCGAACGCGGCCAGCAGCTCGACGTGTTGCGCGAGCGTGTCGAACAGGCCGAACTGAATCTGACGGAACTGCAAGGTCGCGTCGCCGAGGGTCGTGCCCGCGTCGAGGGGCTCGATCACCGCCGCCAGGAGTTGCACGGCACCATCAACGCACTGTCGCAGACGCTGGGGCAACTGCGCGCCGACCACGGCGTGCATCGCGTGCGGCTCGAAGAAGCGGATGCGCGCCGCGAGCGCCTGCGCCGCGAGGCGGACGACACCGAACAACAAGTGGCGCACGAGGCGGGTCGTCTGCAGACCGCGCGCGAACGCCTCGTTCAGGCCGAAAGCGCGCGTGAAGGATTCGAAGCCGACCGCGCCGCGCTGACGACGGCCCGCGAAGCGAACATGCAGGCGGTGGAGCAGGCACGCCAGCAGGCGCGCGCCGACCGCGACCGTTTCCACGCTCTGAATGGCGAGAAGCAGAATCTCGTGTCGCGGCTCGATGCGACGCAAACGGCGCGGCAACGGTTGCTGCGTCAGCAACAGGAACTCGCGGAGCGCCACGGCGAACTGACGGCCGGGGTCGAATCGAGCCAGGCGCCGCTGCCGAATCTGCGCAGCGACCTCGACGGCAAACTCGCGGAGCGGTTGGCTGTCGAGCACAAGTTGGCGGATGTCCGTCGCGGGCTCGAAACCGCCGACCTGCAGGTGCGCGAACTCGAATCGAAACGCGGCCAGCACGCCGAAGCGGTGGAAGGCGTCCGAGCGTCGCTCGAAACGGCGCGCGTCGACCGCCAGGGTCTGCACGTTCGGCGCGGTAGCCTCGTCGAACAACTCGAGGCGACCGGGCTGACGTTGGCAACCGTGCGCGAGACGTTGCCGCCCGAGGCAACCGAAGCCGCGTGGACCGAACAGCTCGAACGCGTCGCAAACCGGATTCAACGCCTCGGCCCGATCAACCTCGCGGCGATCGAAGAGTACGAGTCGTCCTCGGAGCGCAAGCAGTACCTCGATCAGCAGCACGGCGACTTGACCGAAGCCCTCGAAACGCTCGGCAACGCGATCCGGCGTATCGACCGCGAAACGCGGACGCGCTTCAAAGAAACCTTCGATGCCGTCAACAAAGGCCTCGGCGAGCTGTTCACGAAGGTATTCGGCGGTGGCCACGCTTATCTCGAACTGACCGGCGAAGATCTGCTCGATACCGGTGTAACGCTGATGGCGCGCCCGCCGGGCAAGCGCAACGCGAGCATTCACCTGCTGTCCGGCGGCGAGAAGGCGATGACGGCGATCGCGCTGATCTTCTCGATTTTTCAGCTGAATCCGAGTCCGGTCTGTCTGCTCGACGAAGTGGATGCCCCGCTCGACGACTCCAACGTCGTTCGGTTCGCGAGCCTGATTCGCGAGATGTCCGAGGGCGTACAATTCATCGTCATCACGCACAACAAGCTGACGATGGAGATGGCGGATCACCTGATGGGTGTCACGATGCACGAGCCGGGCGTTTCGCGCCTGGTGTCGGTGGATGTAGAGGAGGCGGCCGAGATGGCCGCAGTCTAGAGGGCGAAGCGCACGAGGGGCGCCGATGGACATTAAGGACTGGATACTCGTAGGCGGCGGACTGTTGCTGGTCGCCGTCATAGGCCATGGATTCTGGCTGGCGTGGCGAAGTCGACGCGATACGCTGCGCATGGACATCGATCCGAACATTCCGCGCGAGGACGTCGATCCGCTCGACCTGCTGCGCGCGGAATTGCCCAACGGCGGCGCTCGGGTGCGCAAGATCGAACCGATCGAGCAGACCGATTTCGTGCTGGAGCCGGTGGAGGCGTCTTCGAGCGCCGACAAACCGGCGCGCGGCCGCAAGCCGATCGTGCCGCAGCGCAAAACGCTGCCCCATCGGGAGGTGAAGGCTCGTCCGATCGTCCCGGAGCGTTCACACGAGCGCGCCCGCGAAGTCGCTCG
>JANLUG010000344.1:0-4200 GCA_031363335.1 Gammaproteobacteria bacterium | reverse complement strand
CGAGCTCGAGCTGGCGGTTCGCCATCTCGATGCGGCCGAGTTCCTTCGGCGTCGCCCCGAACAGCGACGGCTTCGGATGCAACGCCTCAAAGTACCGGCAGATCGCAACGGATTCGGCGATGCAGGTGCCGTCGTCGAGTTCGAGCACCGGGATCTTTCCGCTTGGATTCTTCTTCATGAACTCGGGTGCTTTGTGTTCGCCTTTGCGCATGTCGACTTGCACGAGCGGCACCGCAATACCTTTCTCGGCGAGGAAGATCCGCACGCGGCGCGGGTTCGGGGCGCCCGTCATCTCGAATAGTTTCATTGCTTGGTGTCCTTGAGAGGTTGGTGGGCGACTATACAACAGGCGCCCGCGCGACTGCCGCGCCGGTCGACGACTCCAGCAACGTAAGCAATCCCGTGAGCAATCGTTCCGGCTCCGGCGGACATCCCGAAATCGTCAGGTCGATCGGCACGGCGTCCGCGATGCCGTCAGCAACGGCGTAGCTGCCGGCAAACACGCCGCCGTTGATCGCGCAGTCGCCGACCGCGACGACCCACTTCGGCCCCGGTGTCGCAACGTAAGTGCGTTGCAGCGCCTCGCGCATATTGAGCGTCAATGGGCCGGTGACCAGCAGCACGTCGGCGTGCCGCGGAGAAGCGACGAACTTGAGGCCGAAGCGCTCGAGGTCGTAGATCGCATTATTCAACGCGTGGATTTCGAGCTCGCAGCCGTTGCACGAACCGGCATCCACTTCGCGAATCGAGAGGCTGCGCCCGAGTCTGCGCCGCGCCGCGATGTCGACGCGTGCAGCCAGCTCGGCGAGTTCGTCCTGGTCGAGCGGCGGCGCGTCTTCGGTGACGGGGCGGTTGATGAGGCTATGGAACAGCAATCTGCGCATGCTTACCTACAGGTCGTGCCCGGCGTACGAGCAATTGAACGATTTGTTGCACAACGGGAAGTCGGCAACGATGTTGCCTTCGACCACGGCTTCGAGCAGCGGCCACTGGAACCACGACGGATCGCGTACATGACATCGCGCGACGCGGCCGCGCTCGTCGATCCGCACCCACGCGAAGATGTCGCCGCGGAACCCTTCGACCATTGCGGCACCTTCGCTGACGGTTGCGCTGCGCGGCGCGTGGATGTCGCAGATCAGCTCGTTGCCGTGCAACCGCGGCAGACCCTCGATGATCTGGCGGATCAGCGAGAGGCTCTGATCGACTTCCAGGATGCGGATCCAGACGCGTGCGTTGACGTCGCCTTGGGTGCGTGTGGGCACCTCTAACGTCAGCGTGTCGTACGGTGCGTACGGAATCGCGCGCCGCGCATCGAATGTGCGGCCGGATGCGCGGCCGACGAAGCCGCCCGCGGCGTACTGCGCCGCAAGCTCGTGGGTGAGGATGCCGGTGCCCACGGTACGGTCCTGCAACGACGGCGTGTCGTCGTACAGTTCGACGAGTTTCGGAAAGCGCAACGCTACCTCGTCGATTGCGTGCTTGATCGCCTCGATTCCGGCACTACCGGGATCGACCGAGACGCCGCCCGGCACGACCCTGTCCATCATCAAACGATGACCGAACGCGGTACGACAGGCGCGCAACACCCGTTCGCGCAGAACGCCGCAGTGCGCATGCATCAACGTGAACGACGCGTCGTTGCAAACGGCGCCGATGTCGCCGAGATGATTGGCGATCCGTTCCAGTTCGGCCATCAAGGCACGCAACCATTGCGCGCGGGCGGGTGCAATGACACCCAACGCGGCTTCCACGGCGCGCGCGAATGCGATCGACATGGCAACGGTGCTGTCGCCCGAAACCCGTGCCGCGAGGCGTGCGGCGTGTGTGAGGTCGCTGCCGCACCACAGCGATTCGATGCCCTTGTGGACATAGCCGAGGCGTTCTTCCAGTCGCACCACAGTTTCACCGTTAGCGGAGAACCGGAAGTGTCCCGGCTCGATGATGCCGGCGTGGACGGGTCCGACCGCAATCTGATGCAGGCCGTCGCCTTCCGCCGCCAGAAACGGGTAGGACGGCAGCGGGGCGGCCGCGGCAGGTTGTACGGCCAGCGGATGTCGAAGATCCCAGCGGCCATGATCGAGCCACGGTCGCGGATCCGGTGTGCCGTCCGGTTCGAGGCCGTACAGATCGCGGATGCTGCGTTCGAGCCGCATCGCGGGCGAGTGATGTCGAGCGAGCGACGGATAGCGGCGCGTCGGGCACGGCAGCGTCGCCACCGCGACTGTATTGTCGTGCGAGTCGAGCAACGCGAGGTGTACGGCGTCTGGCTCGGCCCAGTGCGCGAGCAGCGACCAGTTATGATTACGCGCGAGTTCGGCCGCCAGCATTTCCCACGTCGGCGCATCCACGAGCGAGCGGTGCAACGGGCCGCGTCCCAGCCGGTTGCTGGTGTGTCCAACGACGTCGATCAGGCGGCGGCTATCGGGCATCGGCATTCATCCCAACAGAACCGCGATGGCTTGAAACCAGCGAACCAGCGCCGCCGGAAGATAGATGCCCGCGGCGAGGACGATCGCGAGATGGCAATAGAGCGGCACGTACGATGCGTTGTCCGGTGCGTCGCGCCCCAACGGTTCGCCGAACGCGACGGCGTTGACGTGACGCAGCAGCCCGCCGAACCCGACGAGCAGGCCGAACACCAGCGGCAGCGCCAGCCACGGATTGCGCGCCATCGTCGAGGTAACGATCAGAAACTCGCTCATGAAGATGCCCATCGGCGGCATTCCGGCGATGGCGAGTACGCCGATCACGAGTCCCCAACCGAGCCGCGGATGCGATTGCGTCAGGCCGCGAATTTCGGCAACTTTCTGCGTGCCTTTGATCTGCGCGATGTGGCCGACGGCGTAGAAGATTGCCGACTTCGTCAGGCTGTGCATCGTCATGTGCAGCAATCCCGCGAAGTTCGCCAGCGGTCCGCCGATACCGAATGCGAACGTGATGATGCCCATGTGTTCGATCGACGAGTAAGCAAACAGGCGTTTGATGTCGCGACGCCGATACAGCATGAATGCGCCGAACGTCAGCGACGCGAGCCCCATGCCGATCATCAAAGGACCTGGCGCGACGGCACCGACATTGCCCGCCATCAGCATCTTGAATCGCAGCACGGCGTACAGCGCGACGTTCAGCAACAGTCCCGACAACACGGCCGAGATCGGCGTTGGACCCTCCGCATGCGCATCCGGCAACCAGCCGTGCACCGGAACCAGGCCGACCTTGGTGCCGTAGCCGAGCAGCAGAAAGACGAATGCGAGATTCAGAATGGCCGGATCGAAGCTCGCGACGTGTGCCATCAGGTTCGTCCACGCCATCGTCGGCAGTCCTTCGCCGAGCACCGGCTGCGCCGCGACGTAGACGAGCGTCGTGCCGAACAATGCGAGCGCGATGCCGACGCTGCCGAGGATGAAGTACTTCCATGCCGCCTCCAGCGCCTCGTGCGTGCGGTACAGGCCGACCATTACCACGGTCGTCAGCGTCGCGAGTTCGACGGCGACCCACATCAATCCGATGTTGTTCGCGACGAGCGCGAGATTCATGCCGAACATCATCGACTGGAACATCGCATGGTAGAAACGGATGTGGTTCTGCGTCAGACGGCCGGTATCGATCTCGTGTTCGATGTAGCTCGCGCTGAACAGGCTCGTCGTGAATCCGACGAAGGCGTTGACGATGATGAACACGATGTTCAGATCGTCGATGAACAACAGCGTCCCGACTTCCGGCCTGATCGTGAGAAACGACGCGGCGCCGATCAGCGTAAGCAACGAGGCGGCCGCGTTGATCCGCGCCGACACGCGATAACTCGCAATACACGCGAGCGTGGCGGCAGCGATCACCGGCGCGCCGAGCACACCCACGAACGGCCACGCGGACGCGGTGATCACGGCGCACCGCCGCGCATGCGGTGCAGTGCCGACAGATCGACGCTGTCGAAGCGTTCCCGAATGCGCAGTAGAAACAGTCCGATGACGATGAATGCGATCAATACCGAAAACGCGATGCTGATCTCGACAACCAGCGGCATTCCGCGTGCACCCGACGCGGCGAGAATCAAGCCGTTTTCGAGCGACATGAAGCCCACCACCTGACTGACGGCGTTGCGCCGCGTCACCATCATCAGGAGGCCGAGCAGCAGGACCGCCAGGGCGAAGGCAAGATCTTCACGCGCCAGAGGGTTCGCGGTGGCGGCCGCCTTGA
>JANLUG010000775.1:0-9780 GCA_031363335.1 Gammaproteobacteria bacterium | reverse complement strand
ATCGACGCCGGCCGTCACCTTCAGCATCAGCACGATTGACAATGCCACCAGGCCGACGCCGACAAGCATCGTCATGCCGATGCCGACCGCGGTTTCCACTTCGCGATGGATGTCGAGACGGTGGACGATACGCCGCAACGCCGTCGGAATCAGAATGGCCTTGAGGCCGAGCGCGATGAACGCAGTGACGTACAGATGCGGCGCGTCCTGCGCATAAGCCTGCCACGCGACGGACAACGACAGCACCGCTGCGTGCAGCGCGAATACGTTCAGCAATGCCGCCATTCGGTCCTGATACAGCAGCATGAAGCTGACCAGCACCATGCCGCCTGCCAGCAGGTGCGCGACGTCGTAGGAGAGGGTGTCGCTCACAGGCTGCGCGTCACGAACATCAGCAATGCGCCGAGCAGCGCGAGCATCAGCGAAATGCCGAGAAACTCCGGCACGCGGAATACGCGCATCTTTGCGATGGTCGTCTCGAACAACGCGAGCAGTGCGCCGGCTATGGCCACCTTCGCGATATACGCGACGATGCCGATCGCGTATTGGCTCGGTTGCGAGTCCGGCGTCGCGAGACCCCACGGCACGAATACCGCCGCGATCAGCGAAACGTAGAGCAGCAGCTTCAGCGATCCGGCGAACTCGATCACCGCGAGATGGCGGGCTGAATACTCCAGCACCATCGCCTCGTGCACCATGGTCAATTCGAGATGCGTCGCCGGATTGTCGACCGGCACGCGCGCGTTCTCTGCGATCGCCACGATGATCAACGCCGCGAGCGCGAGCCCAAGCGACACGCGCAAACCCGCGTTACCCGATGTCATGAAGGCCGCGATCACCGACAGCTGCGTGGAGCCTGCGATCAGCGCAAGCGTGAATGCGACGATGATCAGCGCCGGTTCCGCGAGCGACGCGATCATCACCTCGCGGCTCGCACCGATGCCGCCGAAGCTGGTGCCGATGTCGAGGCCGACGAGCGCGAGGAAGAAGCGCGCGCTGCCGAGCAGCGCCACGATCGCGATGAGATCGGCCGAGACGCTGAACGACAAGCCCGTGGCAAACGTCGGCACGAGCGACGCCGCCGTCCACGTTGCCGCGAAGATCAGATAGGGCGACACGCGGAACAGCCATGAGGCGTTGTCGGCGAGCACCGCCTCCTTGCGCATCAGCTTCCACAGATCCCGATACGGTTGCAGCAGCGGCGGACCCCGGCGCTGTTGCAGGCGAGCCTTCGCCTTGCGGACGAATCCGGTCAGCAACGGCGCGAGCGCAAGCACGAGCAGCATCTGGCCCAACTGCAATGTCAGGTCGCGGATCATTGCCAGAACGCCAGCAGACACAGCAGAGCGACCAGCGCGATGAACACGAGACCGAGAAACTGCCGGATCGTCAGCAGCTGCATCGCGTTCGCGCGCTCGCTGACGAAGCCGACGTAGCGCGCGACCGGCAGGTACAGCGATTCCCAGATCAGATCGCGCATCGCGATGTGAAAGTGCGCAGCGGCGATGTCGCCCGGCTTCGGCATCGAAACCGTCTCGCGCGCCTGGAACAGCAGCGTACCGAACACGCGCCGGATCGGTTGCGCGAAGCTAGCGGCCGAATACTGCAAGGCAGGGCTCGTGTCCGGGTAGCCGCAATCCCACGCAGGCGCGCGCCGAACTTCACTGGAGGCGATCCGGTGAATGACGAACGCGGCCAGCGAAGCGGCTGTCGCGGTGAACAGAAAAACGAACAGGCCGTTGTACGAACTGCGCGACTGATTGATCGGCACGATCGTCAACCACGCCTGGTCTGCCTGTGACGGCAGATGACCGCCGACGAGCGCATCGGTGAGCGGCGACAATGCGTCGATGACATAGCCCGGGAAAATGCCGGCTGCTACGCACATCGCGACGAGCGCGATCATTGCGCCGCGCGCCGCAGGGTTGGCGTCTTGTGCGGTCTGGGCGGCCGAGGAACGCGGTCTGCCGAGGAACGCCAGGCCGTACGCTTTGACGAAGCACGCGGCCGCGAGCGCGGCCGAAAGCGCAAGCATCGCCCCGACCGCCGGAATCAGAAACTTCAATCCCCAGGCGGACAGTTGCGGACTCACCAGAATTGCCTGGAAGGTCAGCCACTCTGAGACGAATCCGTTGAGGGGCGGCAACGCCGAGATCGCCATCGAACCGACGAGGAATGCGAATGCGGTGACCGGCATGCGGTGGATCAGGCCGCCAAGGTGTTCCATGTCGCGTTCATGCGTCGTGGCGTGCACCGCGCCGGCGCCGTAGAACAGCAGGCTTTTGAACAGCGAGTGGTTGAACACGTGGAACAACGCCGCCACCAATGCGAGCGCGGCGGCCGAGTGAATGCCGCCGGATTCGAATGCGAGTGCGAGCCCGAGGCCGATGAAGACGATGCCGACGTTTTCGACGGTGCTGTACGCGAGCAGGCGTTTCAGGTCGTCCTGTAGCATCGCGTGCAGCACGCCCATCACCGCGCTGACACCGCCGATGGTCAGTACGACGACGCTCCACCACGTTTGCGGCGGTCCGAGCAGGTCGAACACGATGCGGATGAAGCCGTAGATCGCGACCTTCGTCATCACACCGCTCATCAGCGCAGATACGTGACTCGGCGCCGCCGGATGTGCGAGCGGCAGCCACGCATGCAGCGGTACGAGGCCGGCCTTCGAACCGCAGCCGATGAGCGCAAGGCAGAACACGACGCCGGTGCGCACAAGATCGTGATCGAGAGCGCGGATGTCGGCGAACGTATAGCCTCCGGCGGGTGCGAGCAGTCCGAACGCGAGCAGCAGCGCCAACGTTCCGAAGCCCGCCATCACGAGATACAGATATCCCGCCGTGCGATTGTCCGTCTCTTCGTGATGCGCCATCACCAGCGCCCACGAAGTGAGCGACATGAATTCCCAGCTCAGAAGATAGGTGAACGCATCTCCGGCGATCACCAACAGATTCATCGCGGCGAGAAACAGCGGAAAGAACGGCACGACCCGCGTCGGCGCGCTTTCGTGTCGGCCGATGCCGAGCCCGTACAAACTCGCCGAGGCGCCGCCGAGATTCGTTACGAGCAGAAACAGCGCGGCGAGCAGATCGAGATCGAAGTGCGCGCCGATCCACGGCAGACCGATCGGAAGAAGTTGCGACTCCGGTGCCGCGTGGGTGCCCATCAACAGAAAGTGCAACGCGGCTACAAACAGCGCTGTGCATATGACCAACGCTATTCCATAGACGAGTAGTGGACCGTAGCGTCGCCGCGCTACGAACACACCCGTGATGCCGGTCGCCAACAGGACCGCTACGCCGCCCAGAACGCCGGCGAGGGTCGTTGCGATCATTTGCGCGGACCGACGGATTTCAGGCGCACGCCGCGGCCGCCGCCGCTGCTCGTAGCACCTGGGCCGATCAATTCAATGCCTGCGCCGTTGAGTGCGGCGATCAGTTTCATCAGCGAGTCGACGTTGCAGCGGATGACGTCTTCGCTCGCTTCCATGCGCTGAATCGTCGGTACCGACAAGCCGGCGGCCTCGGCGAGGGTGCGCTGATCGATACCGAGCAACGCTCGCGCAGCACGCAATTGCATCGCGGTTATCATGGTTTTAGCATCATAACTGATGTTTAGAACATTAAAACCAGGTAAGCCGCGCAACTCTTCGAATGCGGAGATAATCGCCGGCACCGCCATATCACTGGAGTCGGACGTGCCGCAGACATCGCTTGATTTCATCGTCAACCGCCGCGATTTGCGCGATTGCCGTTTCGTTGAGACACCGCTGACGCCGGCCGACGGTGAGCTGCTGCTCGCGCTCGACCGTTTCGCGTTGACCGCCAACAACATCACGTACGCGGTGGCGGGCGACTCGATGTCGTATTGGCAGTTCTTTCCGGCACAAGCCGGTTGGGGCAGGGTGCCGGTTTGGGGATATGCAACCGTAGTGGAATCGAAATGTGCGGGCATCGCGGTGGGCGAGCGACTCTACGGCTATCTGCCGATGTCGACCCATCTGGTGGTGCGGCCGGAGCGCATCACCGACAGCGGATTCGTGGACGCCGCGCCGCATCGCGCCGAACGCGCAGCGGTGTACAACCAGTACCAGCGGATCAGTAGAGATACTTCACATGTCGCGGCGAACGAGAGCGCGCAGATGTTGTTGCGTCCGCTGTTCATGACATCGTTCCTGCTCGACGATTTACTCGACGACAACGACTTTTTCGGCGCCCGCGCCGTCGTCCTGTCGAGTGCCTCCAGCAAGACGTCGCTCGGGCTGGCTTACCTGCTGAGGAAGAACCGTTCCGCGCGCGTCCGCATCATCGGGCTGACGTCGCCGGCGAATCGCGACTTTGTCGAACGGCTCGGGTACTACGACCAGGTGATCGCCTATGACGCGTTGCAGACGCTCGATGCCGCAACGCCGGCGGCATTCGTCGACATGGCCGGCAATGGCGGCGTGTTGCGCGCCGTGCACCAGCACTTCGGTGATACGTTGCGCTACAGCTGCCTCGTTGGCGCGACGCACTGGGATGCACGATCCGGCGCGGGCCGCGACGCGTTGGCCGGACCGAAACCGGAACTCTTCTTCGCGCCGTCGCGGATCACCAAGCGCAACAAAGACTGGGGCCGCGGCGGCATCGAGCAGCGCGTCGCGAGCGCATGGAACGACTTTACAGCCGACGCAAAACGCTGGATGAAGGTCGTTGAAGGACGTGGTCCGGTGGAGGTCGAACGGATCTATCGGGAGTTGCTCGCGGGAAAGACCACACCCGATGTGGGTTACGTGGTGGGTCTGACCATCTGATCAGGCTTTGCTGATCGACTCCGACCGTTCCTCTTTGACGAACGCCATGACCGCGAGTCCGCCGCAGAGCAACAGCAGGATCGACGCGAAGCCGGCGCGCTGGCTGTGGTACAGACCGGTCATCGTCGCAACGAGGATCGGCGCGATGAATGTCGTCACCTGTCCCGACAGCGCGTAGAGACCGAAAAACTTCGTCATCTCTTCTTGCGGCGCGATGCGCGCGAGCATGGTTCTGCTGTTCGCGTAAGCCGATGTGATGAACAGCGCGAACAACACCGAGATCCACAGGTACGTGAGCTCGGGAATCGTGCGGAAGAACGGGAAGTCCCACACCGGTTGATCGAGACCCTTCATTTCGATGAAGAACATGCTCGTCGGCGTGATCGAAATCGCCGCGAACAGCGCGACGATATTGCCGCCGATCGTGAAGACGATCGCTTTTTTCGAACCGAACAAATCGTCGAGCCAACCGCCGATCAGGCCGCCGATGACGGCGAACACCGTCAGAAAGATGCCGACCAGCAAGCGTTCCGCATCGCCCCAGTGGAACACGCCTGACGCGTAGATCATGCCGAACGTCATGATCGCGACCTTGCCGTCGTTGAACAGCATGCGCGCGCCGAGAAACAGCGCGACGTTCTTGTAGTGGCGCAGCTGACGCACTGTTTGCCAGACGTCGGAGAGACCGTCGCGCACGGCCTGGCGCGCGGTGACACCGGTGCCGGTTTGATCTGGCGTGAACAGAAACAGCGGAATCGAGAACAACAACAGCCAGACCGCAGTGATCGGTCCGGTGATGCGGTTGTGTTCGAAGGTCGATGCGTCGAGCCCGAACAGCACGTGATCGGGCAGGAAGCTCCAATGCAAAAGACCGCTTGCCGGCAAAGCGAAGCAGTACAACATCGCAACCAGAATGATCAGCGCGCCGGCGTTGCCGAGACTGAGCCCCAATCCCGACAGGCTGCCGAGGCGCGGATACGGCACGATCGAAGGCAGCATCGCGTTGTGGAACACCTCGGAGAACGCCGAACCCGTGCCGGCAATCGCGAGCGCAATCGCCACGATGATGATGCCGCTGTTCGCGGCGCCCGGAACGGCGAACCACAGCATCATGATTGCGGGAATCATCATGATCACGAACGCGCCGATCCACGGTTTGCGGCGTCCGACCTTGTCGGCGATCGCGCCGAGGAACGGCGCGAGGCACGCGGTGATCAGTCCGGCGAAGCCGTTGATATAACCCCAAGTCTCCTGGCCGCGCACCGGATCGCCGATGACTTCGGTGCTGAAGTAAGGCCCGAAGATATAGATGACCACGAGGATGTAGTACGGATTGCGCGCCCATTCGAACAGCGCCCAGCTGACCTGGCCCAGACGACCCGACTTGGGCGCGTGCAGCGAGAGAGGGGCGATCGCGCCGAGCTCACTCATTGGCGGGTTTCACGCCGGTTGCTTCTTCCCATGCGCCTCGGATGACCGAGTTGCGGTTGATTGACATGAGCAACGGAACCTCGGTCGCCTGGTAGCCGGCGTCTTCCGTGAGATGCGCGTCGCGTTGTGTATCGTGCAGCGACAACCCCTTCGCCTTTGCGTCCGCGCCAACGGCCGCAAGCTGGCGCATGAATCGCTGAAATTGTTGCAACCCTGCGCGATCCGAAAGAGCGCCATGCCCCGGTATCACGTGCTTGAACGGCAATGCGAGCACGGCGTCGAGGGTATCCCCCCATTCGCGAACGGTGCCGCCCGCCTTGAGATCGATGCTCGGGTAGATATGGTTCACGAACAGATCGCCGGCATGCAGCGTTCCGTCTTCGACGAACAACACGACCAGGTCGCCGTCGGTATGGCCGCGTCCGGGATGCAGCAGCTGCAGTGTTTTCGAACCGAGGCGCACTTCCAGATCCTTTTCGAATGTGTGGTTCGGCAATAGCGCGGCGGCGTCGCCGCTCCAGTACGAAGCGTCAAACGCGTGCAGATGTTCGAGTGTCCGCGTGGTCGACAGCACCTGCGTGCCCGGCAGGAATCCTGGATTACCGTGCGTGTGGTCGCCGTGGTAGTGCGTGTTGATGACCATCACGATCTGCTCGCCCGTCAACGATTCCGCGAGATGGCGGATGCGTACACCCTGCATCGTGAACGTCATCGTATCGACGATGACGGTTCCGGCGCCGGTCTTCAGCACCGCGACGTTGCCGCCGAGACCCCTGATCATATGCAGGTCGTCGGAGATGCGTTCGACCTCGAGCGATCGAAGCTGAACGAAGACGTAGGCCGCACCGGCGCCGATGACGACGGCCAGGAGGATTGCGGACCATTTCAGGAATTTGAACATGTACGCATGCCAGGTGATGGGGTCAGAGGGCGAACTGGGTTGCTTGTCCGGCAACGACAGACCACGTGATCAGCAGCGCGTTCATGAATGCGCCAAGGTACACGCTGCCGGTCGCGCGCTGAAAGATCGCCGTGATGATGCCGGCGATGGTCAGCAATACGACGAACTGAATCGCCAGGATCGTCAGCAGCGGTTCACCAAGCGGCAACGGAATGCCGACCAGCAAGGGGATGTATTGAATCGCCAGAAACGCGAGGAACCCGTTCGTCAGGATCAGCACGCAACGGATGCACGCGCGGCGCATTCCCACGCCGATGACGAACGGATGCAACGATGTGCCGAGCACGACGAAGAACAACGTCATCGGCATCAGGTACATGAAAAACGGAGCGACGTGCCAGGGTGCTAGACGCTTGAACGCGATGACCCAGAAGCGAAAGTCGACGGAGAACGCCGCGTCCGTCGCGAGCAGCAACAGGTAGGCGATCCCGACGACTGCGACGGCGGCGAGCGCCGCGCCGAGCACCCGTCCGAAGTGAAACCCCTGCGGCCACAACCCGACCGATGCAAGCGTTGCGTTGCGGCTTCCAATAATCCCGCTGGCGGCGGCCGCGATCACTGTGTTCACCACCACCCACAACATCAGTCCGTTCGTCAGCTGCTGGGGCGCGAGGTCCGACACCGGCCAGAACACCGTGGCGACATTGAACAAGGGAATGAACGTCAGTACGGGTACCACCGCGGTAAGAGCGGCGCTGATGCCCGGTCGCACGAGCCGCGCAGTCGCCGGAAGCGGTACGGTCAACAGTCGCACGACGCGCCATCGCAACATCGTCAGGCCGATGCCGATGATCGTGATGATCATCCCGACGAGCGCGACCAGCGTGGTGAGTTCCTTCCAGTACCAGATCTGGTGATGCGCCGGTTGTGGCGTGCCGCCTTGTAACGTCAACGCAAACCAGTCGACGGCCGCGCCGATCGCCGCTGTAGACAGATGGTCGCCGGGGTGCGTGACCGGCGGGACGTGCAGCATCCGTGCGGAGTCGTATTCCAGATAACCGTAGAGCTTGCCGGGAACGACCGGCTCGAGCGTGCCGAAGATCGCCTTCAGTTTCGGTGAGTGCACGACGTCGGCGCCGGTAGGAACGCCCCACATCAGGTCGGAAAATTCGTCGTATGCGCTGAACACCACGGCGAGATTGCGCGGAAATGTCTGCGTCGCTTCCGGCGCGCCGAAGCTGCCGGGCGCCGATCCCTCGAGCACCATCGATTTGTAGCCGTCGGGTTGCGCGGCGGCCGCCGCGAGCACGGCCCAGCCACCCATCGAATGGCCTTCGAGCCCGATGTTGGCCGGATCCACCGTATCGAGCGCGCGCAGATACTTCAGGCCATCCGGGCCGCCGAATCCGTTCGCGAATGCGGGCGGTTGCGACAGTCCGTGGCCGGTCTGATCGAGTGCGAGCACGACATAGCCGCGCCGCGCGAACTCGATCGCGAAGCCGCTCTGCGTTTCCCGCGAATTGATGTAGCCGTGTACGGCGAGAATCCCCGGCGCCTTGTGTTCGGCGTCCACCCCGTCGGGGGTGTAGAGGAGGGCGCTGAGCCGTTTGCCGTCCGCGCTGTCGAACTGCACGTCTTCGACATGCACGCTGCCGCCGACGGTCTGGATCTCGTGCGCGGTAAAGCCGCCGAGGACCACCAGCATCAGACCGATGCCGATCAGCGCGTGGTGCACGCTTACGCGTGGATGTGCCTCGGCATCCGCAGCCGGCGGTGTGGTGCGTTCGTTCATCAGCTACGCGGCTCGAGTACTACGGTTGAGGGATAGGTACCTGCGGATTGGCGTTGCCGTCGGCGCAGGTGCCGCTTCCCGCGCCATTCTCGGGATCCGTCGGACACGGGTCGCAGCCGTCGCCCAGACCATCTCCATCGATATCGGTGAGGTCGGTTCCAGCGAGCTTCGGACAGTTGTCGCACATGTCTTTGATGCCGTCGCCGTCGCTGTCGTTCGCGTCCGGAAAGACCTGTAGCGGCGCCGAGTTCAGCATGAGCGCGTCGCCGTCGGCACTCTTCGGTCCTACGGCGTGAAGGCGCGCGTCTGCGTCGGTCTTGGCGTCAGCCGGAATCACGACGCGCGCGGACAAGGCGCCCTGAGCGTTCGCCTTCGCGGTACCGAGCGTCCGCTGCGTATCGGCTTGGGTGAACGTGATCTCGACCGTTTCGTTCGGCGGCAGACCGTTGCCGGTAAGAATCACCGTGTCGCCGCGCGCAATCGCGGTCTCGCGGGCGCATTCGGTGAACTCAACCGGATTCACCCACAACTTGCCGCGCAGGCGCGACGGTGGATTCTCGTCGGCAGACGCGGCCGCCGCGACAATGCAGAGCATTGCGAAGCCGATTGTCGAACGGAACAGAATGACATCGGTATGCTGGATCACGCTTCCCCCTACGCGACTCGACGCAGCGGCAATCGTAACCTATCGCGGGGTGTCGGAACCCGAGCGGGACTTGCTCGTCTTCGATCGCGTGTCCTGCGTACTCGACTTCAAGCGGGGTCGAGCGGCGGCGGGTTGGTGTGCCGGACTCGCTCAAGACATCCCTGGGCGCTTATATGGACGCCGCCCGGTTGGCAAGTGACGAGGTCGATCGGGTA
>JANLUG010000773.1:0-3208 GCA_031363335.1 Gammaproteobacteria bacterium | reverse complement strand
GAACGGGCTCCGAGGATCGCCGGACTGACCGGGCGCGTTGGTCATCCGTGCCTGGTCCCATCGACCGACGTCCAGCACCATTCGCCACGATGCACCGGATGTAACCGCGAAGTCCTTCCCATCGAATGAGGTGTTGTTCGGCGAGTTGCCGTCGCCGCCACGCGGATAGGCCTTCATAGTCGCCTTTCCCGCGAGGCTCGTTCCGAATCGATCGAGCAGCGGATGCCGGAATGCGGTTTGATGCAGCGCGCCCCATCGCCACTCAGTCGGGTCGTTGCCCAGCAGTGCCTGTGTCTGTTCCCAGGCTGCCGCCAGCGTACTGTCGAGTAGAGCCGACAACTCACCGTTGTGTTTGGTAAGAAGGTCGAGGACCGCCAGCGAATCGAGCGGTTGAATCATTTGAACGGCGCCGGCGGGTGCGGCCCAGGCGGCAAGCGCAGGATTCAGGTTTCGGTAGTACCAGATGATGTAGAGAGCTGCGGCGGGGGAGTCGGCCGAGAGCACGCCATCCCACGCCCGCAACATCGACCCTGCCGGGGAGTGCCCCGCCAAGGGCAGCTTGGCAATCAGTTCACGCGCCAGTAGGGACGTGTAGTCCCGCTGTAGCGCCAGCGAATCGGCAAAGCTGTGCTGCGGCTGTTGGGCGAGCACTTCGTCGAGCCGACGCGCACGCCACGGCGCAGACCACTCGAAGCCGATTCGCCGCTCCGCAATCGGATAGCCGGGCGGCAGGTTCATCGCGTTTGCGGTGGCGACGAAGCCGCGCGCCGGATTGAATTCCTCCGGCAACGCGTCCATGTCGAAGTAGCCGTCCCATTCATAGCGCCCATCGCCCGGCACCGGCAGAAGGCCATCCCAGTTCGTTCGTTTTGGAAACAACCCAACAGGTTTGTATCCGATGTTGCCGTCAATGTCGGCATAAACCTGGTTTTCCGACGGTGCGCCCCAACGATTCAACGCGGCCGCGAACTCGCGCCAATCCTTCGCTCGCATGTATTCGATGCTGCCGAAGTAGGGCGCCATGCCTGGGTCGAGCCAGCCGACCCTTGCCGCGTAGGCGCGGTGTTTTGCCTCATCCTCGAATATCACCGGTCCGTGACGGGTGAACTTGAGCTCGATCTGCTTAGGCGATCCGTCGTGCACAGCGACGGATTCTTCGACGATGGTCATCGGCTCCCAACGGTCGCGATATCGATATTCGTTCGGCGCATCGGGCCGCGTTTCGTACACATACAAATCTTCCTGGTCGATCGGAAAAATCGTCAGCCCGAACGCGATGCGCTCGTTGTGGCCGATCGAGATGCCCGGCAGCGCCGGTTCGCCGGCGCCGATGACGTTGAGGCCAGGCGCGACGAGTTGCGCCGCGTAACGCAGCGAAGGAACCGCGTGACCACGATGTGGATCGTTCGCGAGGATCGGTCTGCCGGTGTCGGTGCGCTTCGGAGACACCACCCAGTTGTTGCTGCCGATTCCTGTCAAATGCTCGATGTCACGCGCCTGCGCAAGTGCGTTGTTCGGATTCGCGAACGAAATTGGAGCCTTTGCCAGCAGATAGACGTCGAGAACATTAGCGGGTACGGCGCACAGATCGACACCGTCGGGAACGATCGCGTTCCAAGCCGGCTCGAGCTGCTTGTGGAGCGAATCCACGGATACCGGAAATGCGCAGAGAATTCGCGCGCGGTCGACTTCGTTCGTCAGATTTCGCCAAAGTCCGTTGCTTCGAATGCGTACCACGTCGGACGCGGACCAATGCGCGGGCCGGTAGCCCAGAATCTCGAACTCGGGCGGCATGAGAATCGGCTGCGATTCGGTCAAGTCCACAAACGCGTTGATGCCCGCAACGAAAGCTTCAGCGATCCGTTTCGAATCGGATCCGTAAGCAAGCCATTCCCGATACATGTCGCCGCGGTATAGAAAAAGCCGCGCGGCGCGGTCTTGGGTTACATACGCCGGACCCAGAACCTCGGAGAGCTGTCCCAATCCGCGACGACGCCATGCATCGATTTGCCACAGACGATCACGCGCAGCGTTGAATCCTTGGACGAAGAACGCGTCGTAGTGCGTCTTTGCGTAGATATGCGGCACACCCCATTCGTCGATCAGGATTTCTGCAGGCTGTTCGAGCCCGGCAATTCGGTACGTATCCGTGGGCCGATTCGCGGCGGTGCTGAATATGCCTAAGCCGATGAGGATGAGCGCCAGCGGGAGTCGCAGCAGATTCACTGGAGTGCGGACCTGAGAGAAACGGAGAGGTGAGGTTAGCAAGTTTTGCAACGCGCCGATTCCCACAGAACCACTCGTATTTAACATAATACATATTATGCGCATATTCAGTCGGTTCGAGCTTCGGCGCGATTCCATGTCAGTTACATCGTTTGCGTAGACAACCTGAACCGTATCAAGACAATGGCCCACTCGATCAAAAAATCCTGAACTGAACCAAGGACGGAACTGGTGCCCCATATCCGCATTCTGCGGCACTACATCCACACGCCGTACCTGATCATCGCGGGTTGCGAAGCGTTTCTGATCATGGCCGGCGCCTTTATCGGGTTCTGGATCAGGTCGCAGGACGCAGCCCTATGGACGACGCCTCACTTCTTCACCGCGCTTACCTACTCGATCATCGTTCTGCTTGCGATGGTCGCCATGGGTGTCTACGGCTCCCATGTTCGCGAAGGCTACGTCGGAATGATGTTGCGGACCGCAGTATCGGTTTTTCTGATCGCAAGTATGGGCTCCGGCGTCGTCTTATATTTCTTCCGCGATCTGGCGCTATGGCGCGGTACCTTGGCGATTTCCGCCGTGGCGACATTCGCGCTGATAGCGATGTTTCGGTGGGTTGCACTCAGCGTGCTCGACCAAGACAACCTGAAGCGCCGCGTTCTCGTACTTGGCACCGGTGCTCGCGCAGAGAAGATTGCGTCGCGCATGCGACGGCGCTACGACCAGAGGGGCTTTCTGATCCACGGCTATATCGCTTTCGAGCAGACCCCCGATCGCGTTTCTCCTCACGGTGGGAACATTTTGACACTCGACGAACCGTTGAACGTCATGTGCACACGCGAAGGCATCGACGAAATCGTGGTGGCCCTCGATGAGCGCAGACGCAATCGCGAGAACAGCGCGGGACTCCCGCTCGAAGAATTGCTCGAGTGCCGGCTGTCAGGCATTGAGGTGTGTGACGTTCAAGCCTTCATCGAGC
>JANLUG010000329.1:0-4606 GCA_031363335.1 Gammaproteobacteria bacterium | reverse complement strand
TTCAGGCGGTTGGCGACAGCCGTCATTACGGACGGGATCTCGAAGGCCGGGTCCATCTCATAGGCCAGCAGATCCTTGGCCGGGTGGTAGCCAGCCTCTTCGACCCGTTGGCCGATGTATGGCTTCGAGTGACCCATCATGAAGTACGGTTTCGTGTCGAACCCGTCGACAAGGAGACCGACCTCCTGATTGATGTTGAGGTTCATCGGCCCGAGCACTTCGGTCATCCGGCGTTCGCTCAACCAGCCTTCAGCGGCCTGAAACAGACCTGTGAAGACGGCGCGGTCGTCGATGGCGTCGATGAGCCCGAAGTAGCCGAGCCCCGGCCTGCCACGGTCTGCGTTCAGGTGGTCGATCTGTGCGCTGATGCGACCGACGGCCTTGCCGTTCTGATAGGCAACGAAGGCTTGCATGTCCGCATGGCGGAAGAACGGATGCTTGGGACTGATCTGGTCGCGGCGGTCGAACAGAAGGGGCGGCACCCAACTCGGGTCGTCCGCGTAGATGTCGAACGGGACGCGAATGAAGACTTCGCGTTCCTGTTTCGTGCGGACGGGCACAATTTCGGGGGTCAAAGTTTCGTTTTACCTCTGAAGATGCATGGGTATAATGGCGACCGCACCAGCAAAAGCCGTTAGAGCTGAAGCGGAGTGCGGTCTCAGGGGTAAGTAGCTGCTAGCGCGGCTTAGTTTGCGTGTTGGCAAACTCTAACATAATAAGATCGAGTGTGTGTTGGTGGTAAACGGGGCTTCCTTTCAAACAGATGCGGACAACGTAGAAGAAAAAATAGTTTGGCGTCCAGGAGACTTCTCGACGCTTCACGAAGCGTTGGATCACGCGGCACGAAGCCGTCATGCAATGACGTTCTTCAATGGCCGCGGCGAAGTCGTATGTGAGCTGAGCTATCGGGAGCTGCGCGCGCAAGCGATGCATGCGGCCCGGCGTCTTCTTGGACTGGTCGGCGTAAACCGCGGTGACCGCGTTGCATTGGTCGCCGAGACGCGATCAGAGTTCGTCATTCTGTTCTTCGCCTGCCAGTACGCAGGTCTTGTACCGGTGCCGCTTCCGGCGACCGTGAGTCTGGGTGGCCGCGAACAATACCTGCGGCAGCTGCGATTTCTGATCGAGAACTCCGGCGCGCGCGCCGCCTTCGCGACCGATGACTTCGTTGGACTGTTGCGCGATGCGACGAACGGGTTGGGGCTCGCGCTCGCTGCGCGGCTCGAAGATCTGAACGCGATGCCGGCGCTCGACGAAGAACTGCTCGGGTCCGGTGTCGACGAAATTGCTTATGTGCAGTACACGTCCGGCAGCACGCGCGTCGCGCGCGGAGCGGTGATCACGCAACGCGCCGTGATGTGCAATCTCACTGCAATCATTGGCGACGGCCTCGATCTGCGTCCCGACGATCGCTTTTTCTCCTGGCTGCCGTTCTATCACGACATGGGATTGGTCGGGAAAATCCTCGTCCCCATTGCGGCTCAGGCGCCTGCTGCCTATCTCGGCACGCGCGAGTTCGCGATGCGACCGCGTATGTGGCTGACGTTGATGGAACGCACTCAGGCCACGATCTCGTTCGGCCCACCGTTCGGCTATGAACTGTGCGCGCGCCGCCTTCGCGACGGCGATGGCGCGCGTTTTGATCTATCGCGTTGGCGCGTAGCGGGTGTCGGCGCCGAGATGATCCGCCCCGAGGCGCTGGAGTCGTTCGTTCGCGCTGTATCCGGCAGCGGTTTCACGGGCGCCGCGTTCGTGCCGTCTTACGGTATGGCAGAGGTCGGCCTGGCGATCAGTTTTGCGCAACGCGAACGCGGCGTCGGCGTCGACTATGTCGACCGCAACGACTGCGTGAAGCACCGCCGTGCGCGACCGGTCTCGAAGCTCAACCGCAAGCGCGGCCCCGTTCGCGCGTTCGTCGACTGCGGCGCACCGCTACCGGGAATCAAGGTCGAGGTGCGCGATGCGCACGGCAAGCTGCTGCCCGAACGCGAGATCGGTACGTTGTGGGTGCAGACCGACAGCGTGATGCAAGGCTATCTGCATCAGCCGGAGGCGACCGCCGAGGTGCTCACGCCCGATGGCTGGCTCGACACAGGCGACCTCGGTTATCTGCTCGATGGACGGATCTTCGTGACCGGTCGCGAGAAGGACATGATCATCGTCGGCGGTCGCAACTTCTGGCCGCAGGATCTGGAATATGTCGCCGAATCGCAGGAAACCGTCAGAACCGGCGATTCGATGGCGTTCTCGATTTCCGATCAGGAAGGTGAGCGCGTCGTGCTGCTGATCCAGAGCCGCGAGCTCGATCCCGAAGCGCGCATTCGCCTGGCGCATACGGTTCACGCGCACATCAAGACGGAATTCGGCATTCACTGTCACGTCGAGCTAGTCGATGCGCAGGCGTTGCCGCGGACATCGTCGGGCAAACCATCGCGCTCGCAAGCGCGCCGCATGTACGCAGCGACGCTCGAGAACGGTGTGGCCTCCTCCACCGCAGCGGGCGGCACCGGCCCCTGACGCAGCCTGACGCATCGGTCGCTGAGCAGCGCGCGCGCTGTGTCGCAGTGACCGGTGCGACGGGTTTCATCGGCACACATCTCCTGTCTCTTCTCGTTCGACGCGGCTACTCCGTTCGCGCGTTGACACGTGTGGCGCGAGAACCTCGCGACGCAATCACGTGGATCGGCGGCGATTTGGCGGATGGACGCGGTGTAGACGAGCTCGTCGAGGGGTGCGAAGCAGTGCTGCATTGCGCAGGCGCCGTGCGCGGCGCCCGTCAGAAAGACTTCGATGCCATCAATGTGACCGGAACCGAGCGCGTCGCGCGCGCGGCCGCCCGAGCGGGTGCGCAACGGCTGCTGTCGTTGTCGTCTCTCGCCGCGCGAGAGCCTGCGCTTTCGATGTACTCGTCGAGCAAACGCCGCGGCGAAGAGGTACTGAAATCGGCGTCCGTGCCTTGGACTGTGTTCCGGCCGCCCGCTGTATATGGCGCCGGCGACAAAGAGCTGTTGCCGTTGTTCCGGCTGATGATGCACGGCATCGCTATCGTACCGGGCCACGCCGGTCGTACCTCGTTGATCCATGTCGCCGACCTCGTAAGTGCAATCGTCGCGTGGCTCGACGCGCCGATCCTCAACGCGCGCTGCTTCGAACTCGACGATGGTGCGCCCAATGGATACGACTGGTCCGAGATGATCGCGATCGCCACCGAACTGCGCGCTTCCCGCATCCGACGCGTGAACGTTCCAGAAGGCGTGCTGGCGACGATAGGGTTTGCGAATCTGTGGCTCGGGCGCGCGTTGCATCGCGCGCCGATGCTTACATCGGGCAAAGTTCGCGAGTTGTTCCATCGCGATTGGGTATGCCGAACCTCCGACCTTCGCGCGACGCTCTCATGGCAACCCGAGATCGGCTTCGCCGAAGGGTTGCGACTGTCGTTTCCGGTCTAGTGCGATGACAACATCCGCTGGCGAGCCATGGCGCGGCCTGTGTCTGGGCGTCGAACTGCGCTGGTGGTGGCTGCCGGACCAAATCACTGCGACCGAACTCGCTCTGCTGTCGGATGACGAACGCGAACGGGCTGCGGGATTCAAGGCGGAACGGCGTCGCATCGAATACGTCGCCTCGCGCGCGCATCTTCGTCGAGCGCTCAGCGCTGAACTCGGTGTCACTCCGTCGTCCATCCCCATCAGCCCCGACGATTCCGGAAAACCGCAACACGCCGGAGGCGTTCAGTTCAATTTGTCGCACAGCGCGCAAGCGGTGTTGATCGGATGGGGCGAACGCGCGCTCGGTGTCGATCTAGAGGCATCGCAGCGCCGGACCCAGCACATCAGCCGCCTGCGGATCGTCGCGGAGGTCCGGCAAGCGGCGTCGGTCGAACTGATCAGCGCGTTCACGCTGGTCGAGGCGGCGACAAAGGCGATCGGCCGCGGGCTTGCCGCCGTGCGGGGATTGCGACTCGATGGGGTTGTTGGCGCGGGAGAGGTTCGTTTTTTGTCCGACGCGCAGCGAATCCGCGCGAGTGTGGTCGCAGTACCGGAAGGTTACGTCGGCGCCGTAGCAGTGCTGGATTGACGAGCGAGCTGTAGACAAGCCGATACCGCAGCGACGTCGGCGAGGCTGTGCAGATCGCGATCGAAGTGCGGAACCTTGTGCAACGGAACGTTTCCGCGCGACCAGTTCGTTGCTTCGATCGCCGCACGATCGAGCGCGGCCAGCGTCAGTTGGTCGCGATATGCATTCAGCAATCGGTGGGTGAGATCCACGCCGCCGATGCGCAGGTCCGGCGCCGTCGCGATTGCCGCCACGTCGCGTTCCGTGAGGCTGTAGCTCGAGTCCTCGAAGATTGCATCCGCCTGATGGACCCTGTTGACGATGACGCCTCCGATCGGCATTCCATCCGACGAAAGCCTGGCGAAGAAGCGATCGACCTGCAAAAGACTCGCCGGTTCCGGCGCGCAGATCAGCAGAAAGCTGGTGTTCGGTTGACGCAGCATCGTCAGTACCTTTTGCGAGCGTTCTTTGAAGCCCGCGGACATTCCGGCGAAGGCGAGAAAAAAATCCGAGAGGTCAGCCAGAACGTCATAGCCGGTCAGCCGCTCGA
>JANLUG010000319.1:0-3075 GCA_031363335.1 Gammaproteobacteria bacterium | reverse complement strand
GCATCACCCTCCGCGTCGAGCGCACTGAACTTCTCACCGAGCGAATAGTAGGTATGCGACAGCGCGCCACCGACGCGCAGCCCGCTGCCCGACACGGGAATCTGATAGGCGGCGCGGCCGTACCACAGGCCGGTGTCCTGTGAAATCAGTCCGCGCACCGACAGCAGGTCGCCGCGGCCCGCGAGGTTTGCCGCGGCGACACTGCCGCCGTAACGACCTTCGCCGGTAGAACGATTGCCGTAGTTGTCGGCCTCGAGCGTGCCGCTGAATGTCGGCATCGCTGCGACGTCCACGACGAGGTCCGCCGTGCCGACGCGTTCACCGGGCGTCAGCGTAGCGGCAACGGAAATGCCGGACAGATCCTTGAGCAACAGCAGATCGCGGTCGAGCGGCGCCGTCTCGATCACGCTGTCCGCGGCCGGTGCGCGCAACGTATCTACAACCAGCCGTTCAGACAGGTTCGAGTGGTTGCGAATGTCGAGCTTGCCGTACTGCCCTTCCAACACCGCGATTTCGATGCTGCCGCGGTCGATGCTCTGTGCGGGTATGTATGCACGCGCCACCGGATATCCGTTGGTGCGGTAGAACTGCGTGATGCGGCCGGCGGCGCGTTCTAGATCAGCCAGTGTGACGTCGTGACCCACAACGTCGTCGAGCAACGGCAGCAGTTCGAGATCGGGGAACGCAGTCGAGCCGCTGATGCGGACGCTGCTCACGTGAAACGTGACGCCGGCGCCGGCGTCCAATGCGGGGCGCGAGGTGTCATCGACCTGCAGCGACGGATCGGACTTCGGCGGCACCGCCGGACGCTTCTGTTCGATTTCGCGCAACGTCGTGCCGATGTTCGGCGGCGGTTCGGCGGCGCCGCAACCGAGTGAAATCGTCAGCGCGATGGCGCCGACCACGCGAACCGTGGCTGAACTGATCATGCGGCCACCGTCACTGAACCGAAACGCCTGACGGGAGTCGGATGCCGGCGCCTTCGCGAGCGAACGCAGCGCCGTCGACCTGTTGTGTTCTACGAATGCTCGACTTCGCCCCACACAGTGCCTGTTCGTCGTCGTCCCGCATCGTGCAGACACCTTCTGCCTGCAACGCGGTCGCAATCGCGCCGACCAATCCGTCGAGCCCGCTTTCTGGCGGCGCCGGATCGGCTCGCGGCGTGATGACAAGCGCCGTTGCATTCGTCGGATCCTGCACGAACACGTAGTTGCCGAAATTCGCGGACAACCCCGATCCGTCGATCGCGTACGCGCCGATCTGGCTCGAATCCGGCGCGGTCGTCGCAAACAGCAGTGTTCCCGCCGTGGCGGTGGCCAGCGTGTCGCTTCCCTGGAAGCCTTCGACCGCGCCGCCAAACACGGGGAACGGCGTTTCCATGGCGATGCGGACCGGTGTCGCGAGATACGTCAGCGTTGCCGGCGTGATGTCCGCGAGCGTCGTTGCAATCGTGTTGACCGAATAATTCCCGGCGTCGGCACCGGCAAGCGCGAGGCCCGTGCCGGTCACCGTCTTTCCGACACCGGCGTTCTTGTCGGCAAACGTCGCGGTGCCGCCGACGTACGTCACCGTATCGCCGCTGATGACACCCGTCAGCGCGCAGTCGGTGATGGACGCCGCCGTGTCGCCGTCGTACACCTTGTTCGCAGCGGCGATCGTGCCCGTGATGCCGAGTGTTGTGATGTCCGCAGTGGTCGTTGCCGTTGAATTGACCGTGTAGTTTCCAGCATCCGCTCCGGCCAGCGCGAGACCCGTGCCTGTCACCGCTTTTCCCGTGCCTGCGTTCTTGTCGCCGAATACGGCGGTGCCGCCGACATAAGTCACCGCGTCGCCGCTGACGACGCCGCTGAGTGACCGCCCGCTGATCGTGGCGGCAACGCCGCCGTCGTAGGTTCGATTCGCAGCGAGAATGCTCCCGACAAGCGCGGCTGGATCGATGACACCGGTGACATCATCCACGAGATCGACCGTGTAGTTGTTGCCGCCGTTGCCGTCGTTGACCGTGTAGCCGACCACCGACAGCGTCTTGCCGTTGCCGACATTCTTGTTCGCGTACGCCTCGGCCACGCCGCTTGCGGTATCGCCCCCCACGAGGCCCGTTACCGACGGAGCGGCAGCTGCAGTAACGGTGCCGTCGTAACTCTTGACGTTTGTAGTGGCCGCAATCGTCAGCGACGCCGGCGTGATCGAGGCCGTTGTGCTTGCGGTGGTATTGACGACATAGTTCGACGCATCCGTTCCGGAAAGACCAAGACCCGTCGCGTCGACCGCCTTGCCGGACGCAACGTTCCTGTCGGAGAACACTGCAGTACCACCGACGTATTCGACGCTGTCACCCCCAATCACGCCCGTCAGCGTGCGGCTGGCAATCGCGGCGGCGATGTTGCCGTCGTAAACCTTGTCCGATGCGGTGATCGAGCCGGTGATGCCGAGCGTCGCGATGACAGCGGTGGTCGCGGCCGTGGTGTTCACGACGTAGTTGCCGGCGTCCGTTCCGCTAAGACCCAGACCGGTGGCCGTCACGGTTTTGCCGATTCCGGCGTTCTTGTCGGAGAACGCAGCAGCGCCGCCGGCATAACTGACGGTATCGCCGCCGATGACGCCGCTGAGCGTGCGGCTGGTGATCGACGTCGCGGTGGTTGCGTCGTAAACCTTGTTCGACACGCTGATGCTGCCGACAAGAGTTGCAGCGTCGATCACGCCGGTGACGTTGTCGACCAGACCAACCGTGTAGTTGTTGCCGCCGTTGCCGTCGTTGACGGTGTAGCCCGATACAGAAAGTGTCTTGCCGATGCCTGCGTTCTTGTCGGCATACGCTTCACTCAAGCCGCTTGCCGTGTCGCCCCCCACCAGGCCGGTTACGGTCGGTGCGGCAGCAGCAATCACGGTGCCGTCGTAAATCTTGGTGTGGGTCGTTGCAGTCACGGTAAGCGCCGCCGGCGTGACGTCGGCCAGCGTCGTGGCGCTGGTATTGACCGTGTAGTTGGCAGCGTCGGTGCCGGCCAGTGCGAGACCGGTGCCGGACACGGCTTTGCCGATTCCTGCATTGCGGTCGTCGAACGCCGCGGTACCGCC
>JANLUG010000223.1:0-8310 GCA_031363335.1 Gammaproteobacteria bacterium | reverse complement strand
TTCGGAGCGCCCAGGGACGGCTCGAGCGTGTCCGGCGCGTCAAGCCTCCACCTCCACCGGACTACGACGCCGTCCCACCACCTTCAGATCTGACGAGCCCGGCCCGCCCAATACGGTGCGCGCACCAGGCGTCGCTGGATTTTGCCGCTGGGCAGGCGCGGCAGGTCGCTGACGAAATCGATCGACCGCGGCGTTTTAAACCCGGGTAGACGCGATCGCGCAAACGCGATCAATTCGGCCGCGAGTTCCGCGCTGCCCGCACGACCGGACTCAAGCTGCACCACGCTCTTCACCTCTTCGCCCCACTCGTCGTTCGGCACACCGACCGTACAGACATCGACGACAGCCGGGTGCTTCAGCAGCTCCGAATCGATCTCCTGTGGGTAAATGTTGACGCCGCCGGAGATGATCGTCTCGGCGTTGCGGCCGTTCAGAAACAGGTAGCCGTCGTCGTCGATATAGCCCATGTCGCCGAGCGTGAACCAATCGCCGCGATAGCTCTGCGCGGTTTTCTCCGGCGCTTTGAAGTATTCGAAGCGGCCGATCTCCGGCGCCTTGAAGTAGAGCGTCCCGGATTGGCCGACAGGCACGTCGTTGCCTTCGTCGTCGAGTATTTTGGTCAGCTCCGGTGTCGACGATCGCCCGACCGTCCCCGGCTTGCGCATCCATTCATCGGCCGTGACGAAGTAGTTGCCGCCGCCCTCGGTCGCCGCGTAGTACTCGAACACGACCGGACCCAACCACTCGATCATGGCGCGCTTCTCATGCACGGGTGTGGGTGCCGCGCCGTGGATTACGAAGCGCAAGCTCGATAGATCGTGTTTCGCCCGGACATCCTCCGGCAGCTGGAGAAGACGGTGGAACATCGTGGCAACCATGTGTGTATGCGTGACGCGGTGCTGCGCGATCAAGCGCAAAGTATCCTCCGCATCCCACTTGTCCATGAACACGACGCCGACGCCTGCGTTGAGGGGCGCCGCGATGTTGAACGCGAGCGGCGCGGCGTGATAGCCGGGACCGGTGCACAAACATACGTCGCTCTCGAGATTCCACGCGGCGGCGATTTGCGATGCGCTGCGTTGAATCGGTTGCTGTCGGCGATAGACGCCCTTCGGGCGGCCGGTGGTACCCGACGTGTACAGCATCTGTGTACCGCGCACGGGATCCTCGATGTTGTGCCCAGGATGCGGCGCAATCGCCTCCTCGTAGTCGGTGAATCCTTCGACTGTGCCGTCCACCACCAATCGAAGGCGCGCCCGCGGCGCAAATGCGAGTGCATCGGCGGCGGTCGGCAACGTACCGTCGTAAATCACCACGCTCGCTTCGCAATCGTCGATCACGTAGCCCACCTCCTCGGCCGTCAGATGGAAGTTCACCGGCGTGAAGCGGATGCCGGTTCGCAGCGCCGCCAGATACGCCTCCACGAATGCGGGGCGATTGCGCGACACGAGCGCCATCGAATCGCCGGAACCGATGCCGTGCGCGCGTAACAGACGCGCGAGCTGATTGACGCGCGCATTGAGTTCCGCAAACGTCCGGCTTCCGAACGGCGACGCCACTGCAAGCTTGTTGGGGAATCGCGACGCGACGTGCGCGACGACCATGCCGTGAAGCGCGGCCTGCTCGAGCGGATCGCTCTGCGACTGCGCACTGCCATTTGCTCGATCGTTAGTCCCCTGCCCCATCGCTCTCCCCCATTTTTGCAGATGCCTATCCATCATAGTCGCGCTCAATGCGCCAATAGCGACCTCAAATCGCAAGCTCGATCGCTTGTGCCGCACCCCGAAGGCCGCGCAACCACAGTTGTCCGTCGCGTTCGTAAAACACTACGCCGTCGAGAAAATCGACTGACCCTGCGGTCTCGACACCGAGCCCCAACAGCCGGTCGCGAACGAGGTACAACGACATGTCGTGCGAGACACACACATCGAGTTGCGGTCGTTCAAGCGGAGCCTCGAGCTTCGCAGCAACGACGCGACCGACGAGCTTCGCCGCAAGATCCGCCGGCATCATTACGTCCGACGGAACCGCGCCTGCGAACCACTGCGCGAGGAATGGGACCTGCCCGGCCGCAGCCGTCATCGCACGGTACATCCGCATCTGGTCGAGCACGTAGAACACACCGAGCACTTCGATCGGCCGATGCCGCGTGACGCGCCCGCCAATGTCGCCGTGCCCCTTCAGGATGAGCTGGACCGTTTCGACGCAACGTTCCGCCGGGCTCGCATAGCCGCGCACGAGCAGATTCTTCGGTAGCGCTCTGCCGAAATCCTCCGCAAGAACGCGGCCTTCGTCCGTCAGCGGATTCAACAGATCGTGACGGCCGGGTTCGAACTCCCGCGCCGAATGCCGTATCAACGCAGCGACATGATCCGCGCCCTCGCGATACACCTCGCCGATCAACGCGAGCGTGGTTTGTCCGTAGTGCGTCACACACGTCCTCGTAGCAGACTCAATTCGCCTGTATTAGTATCGCCAGGCTCTCGCGATGACAAGTGTTGCGCTCGAGTTCGACTCCATACCGCGCTGTGCATCCATCGCTTTCGAATGAAAACACTGGGGGAACACACATGGACCTTGGAATCTCCGAGCGGGTAAAGCCGCTCCGAAACGACATTCTCGATTTCATCGACAAGAACATCGTTCCGAACGAACGCGTCTTCACCGAGCAGATCAACGACGGCGACCGCTGGCAGCCCGCGCCGATCATGGAAGAGCTGAAAGAGCGAGCGAAAAAACGGGGTTTGTGGAACTTCTTTCTGCCGCATTCCGAACGCGGCGCCGGCCTCAACAATCTCGACTATTCGCACCTTGCCGAAATCATGGGCATGTATCCGATGTCGTCGGAGATATTCAACTGCGCGGCGCCCGATACCGGCAACATGGAAGTCATCGAACGCTACGGCAGCGAGGAACACAAAGAGCGCTGGCTGAAGCCGCTGCTGAACGGCGAGATCCGCTCCGCGTTCTGCATGACGGAACCGCTCGTCGCATCGTCCGATGCCGCCAACATTTCCCTCGAGGCGCGACTCGACGGCGACGAGTGGGTGCTGAACGGCGAGAAATGGTGGTCGTCCGGCATCGGCGATCCACGCTGCAAGGTGCTGATCGTGATGTGCGTGACCGAACCCGACGCGGCGCGCCACTCCCGGCAATCGCAGATCCTGGTGCCGCGCGACGCAAAAGGCATCGAGATCATCAAGATGCAAACCGTGTTCGGCTACGACGACGCCCCGCACGGCCATGGCCACGTGCGCTTCAAGAACGTCCGCGTGCCGAAAGACAACATCCTGCTCGGCTCCGGCCGCGGCTTCGAAATCGCCCAGGGTCGCCTCGGACCGGGACGCATTCACCACTGCATGCGCTCCATCGGTGTGGCCGAACGCGCGTTGGAACTGATGTGCCGGCGTTCGGTGTCGCGCGTTGCTTTCGGCAAACCGCTGTCGGAACTCGGCGGCAACCTCGACAAGATCGCCGACGCACGCATCAACATCGAAATGGCGCGCCTGCTGACGCTAAAGGCCGCCTGGATGATGGACACGGTCGGCAACAAGGTCGCGCGCAGCGAAATCGCGCAGATCAAGGTGGCCGTTCCGAAGATCGCGCTGCAAGTCATCGACGACGCGATTCAGATGCACGGCGGCGCCGGTGTTTCGCAGGTATTCCCGCTCGCGAAAATGTATGCCGGAATGCGCACGTTGCGGCTCGCTGACGGTCCGGATGAGGTGCATCGCCGCACCGTCGCGCGGATGGAACTCGGCAAGTATCCGGACAAGGAGCCGCCGCGCACCGAACCCTGGTAGCGCACAACAGCCAATCAACGGGGCGCAATCGAGGGGGACGCATGGGTAGGCTCGATGGTCGAATCGCGGTCGTCACCGGCGCTGGTCGGGGGATCGGCGCCGAAATCGCGAAACTGATGGCGCACGAAGGCGCCAAGGTCGTGGTGAACGATCTCGGCGGCAATACCGACGGCACCGGCACCGGAAAAATCGCCGACGAAGTGGTCGCGGAGATTCGCGCGGCCGGCGGCGAAGCGGTGTCGAATACACAATCGATCGCCGACGTGAAGGGCGGCGAATCGCTGCTCGCAACCGCGCTCGATGCGTTCGGCGGCATGGACATCCTCGTCAACAACGCCGGCATCCTGCGCGACAAGACCATCTTCAACATGGAAGAGGCCGACTGGGATGCCGTGCTCGCCGTGCACCTCAAAGGTCACTACTGCTGCACGCGGCCGTTCGCGAAGTACATCCGCGATCAGAACCGCACGAACTGCCGGATCGTGAATTTTTCCAGCGTCTCCGGCCTGCTCGGGAACTTCGGTCAGGCGAACTACGGCGCCGCCAAAGCGGGCATCGCAGGTTTCACTCGCGTGTTGGCGCTCGAGCTCGCTAAGTACGGCTGCACCGTGAACACCATTTCTCCCGGCGCGCTCACGCGCATGACGATTCCGCTGCGCGAAGCGCGCGGCGAAAAGGTGAAGGAGCAGGAGTTGGAAGCCGGCGGTCCACAACACATCGCGCCAATCGTCGCATGGTTAGCCTCGGAGACTGCGTCCGGCGTGTCCAACCAGATCCTTCACGCCGCGCGCGGTTCGATCGGAATCATGCAGCAGCCGGCGATCATCAAATCGTTCCAGAAGACGAAGGCGCCGTGGACGCTCGCGGAACTCGACCGCTACGTGCCGATGCTCATCGACGCGCGTAAAACGCACGATGCCGCGGTGAAGGCAGCCGGCAAGTCCGTCGTCATCGACTGATCGAGCCTCACCAGTAGTAGGTCCAGCGCAAATACCATTGCGACCCGCCGCCTGTAGTGAGTCCCGCCGCGGGCGGCGGCAGCGCAATCGCGCCGTACTCCTTGCCGGTGCCGCCCAGGTTCCGCACATACCCCGCGTCGAGATGCTGCGCATCGGTCGGTTCGTACGCGAGTTGCGTCTGCACGAGATTCGAGCCGTCGTGCAGGTTCGTGATCAGCGTCAGGCTTTGCGTCACCAGCGGATGCCACTCGACGCGCGTGCCCAGCGCCGAGTAGTCCTGCATCAGCGTAAACAGTTCGCCGCGCAGCAGTCGTACGCTGAGCGCCTTCGGCAACTTGGTGAGATCGACCGGCTGCGTGTTAGTGCCGAAGCCGCTGTGGAAATACTCGCCGAAGGCATACCAGTTGCGATCGAGCCACGTGAAGCTGTAGTCGAGATTCACCGCGCCGGATGTCTTGTAGCCGCCGTCGTCGAGATCGGTGAGCAACCAGTCCGTGCGCAGGATCGCGCCGTAGATCCCGCGCTTCACGCTCACACCGACGACACGATCCCGATAGTGCTTCGCGCCGAGCCATTCGACCTCGTAGTCGCCCCACAAGCTGTGCCATTTGCCGCCGAATGAATCGACCGACGTCGTGCGCTCGCCTTGCGGGTTGCGCCTGAATACACCGACCAATTGCCAGTCGCTGCCGCGTTCGGTGACGCCGTCGAACTTCACCAGATCTTCGCCCGGCTTGTAGTCGCGATCGACGGTGGTCGGCGCGAACGGCGCGAAGATGTCGAGCGGCTGAAACACGATGCCGCTGCCCCAGCTGATCGCGTCGCGGCCGACGGTCATGCCCCAGCGTTCGGCGCGATATTCCAACGCGAGTCGATCGAAACGCTGGATGATTTCGTGGCGCGGGCCGTCTTCGAGCGTCCACGTCAGGTCCATGAAGCGCAATCGATCGTTGCGCGGCGTCTGGTCCAACGTATCCTGCGGATTGCTGATGAACGCGAACTGGTCGCCGACCTCGTACAGCGTCGTCAGCGCGGTGTTCAGCCGCCAACCGTCGTACTCGTCGCGAAACATCAAGCGCAGGTCCGCGCTCGCCTCGTAGGCCGGTGTGCCGTCGATAGAACGCTGCAAGTCGTCTTCCGGAAGCAGTTCGGCGTTACCGAACACGCGCGCCCGCGCATCCAGATCCCATGCGAATGCCGGGCTTGCATGAAGTGCGGCGGCGCACAGCAGCGTGGCTCGCAGCGTTGCTTTCATGCGGTCTCTGCGGCAACCCTCTGGTCCGACACGATGCGTCCATCTAACAGTTGCACTCGTCTGCGCGCGTAGCTCATGACCATCGGGTCGTGCGTCGCGGTGACGATCGTGACGTGACGCTCCACGTTGATGCGCCTCAGCAGTTCGAGCAGGCCCCTGGTCGTTTCGGAGTCCAGGTTCGCGCTAGGCTCGTCGGCCAACAGCAAAGCGGGTCGCGTGACGATCGCGCGCGCCACGGCGACGCGCTGCTGCTGCCCGCCGGACATTTCACCGGGACGGCGATTCGCCAGTTCCGTCATGCTGAGCGACGCGAGTATCTCCAGCGCGCGATCGCGACGTTCCGCCGCCGCAATCCCCTGCAACTGCATGATGAACTCGACGTTTTCGCGCGCCGACAACACCGGAATCAGGTTGTACGCCTGGAACACGAAGCCGATCTTCGTCAGCCTCAGGTCGGCAAGCTGCGCCTCATTCAGACCGGCCAGCGCAACGCCGTCGAGCACGACCTCGCCGGAACTCGGCCGGTCGAGCGCGCCGATCAGATTCAGCAGCGTCGATTTGCCGGAGCCCGATGGCCCGGCGAGACTCACAAACTCGCCGGGCGCGACATCGAGGTCCACGCTGCTCAGTGCGTTCACCGGAATGGCGTCGGTGTCGTAGACCCGGCTCAGATTGCGGCACTTCACGACCAGGGCGTTGCTCATCCGATCATCTCCTGAGTGCATCCAGCGGCCGGATCTGCACGGCGCGCCACGCCGGGTAGGCGCTGGCAAACACCGCGAGCGCAACGGCGAGCACGCTCAATGACATCACGTCGCGCATCACCAGATGCGGCACCAGTCTGTTCCGCATCCCCGCAAACTCCGCGCCCGCCGCATAGTTGGACAGATCGATTCCGTCGGCGAAAAAAGCAACCAGCGCGATGCCGACGACGATTCCACCAGCCAACGCGAACGCGACGATCAATACCGATTCGATGACGACCTGAGCGACCACCGCGCGCGGCCGCATACCGAGCGCGCGCAACATGCCGAATTCGCGCACGCGTTCGAGCACCGCCGTGATCAGCGAGTTGATGAGCCCGAATGCCAGCGCGAGCAGCAGGATCACGTACCAGATCCTGATGCCGACATCGGCGATCTCGTAGAACGCCGCCGCCTGCGGGTCGAGCTGGCGCCAGTTCAATACTTCGAGGCCGCCCATTTCTTTCGTCAACGACGCGTTTGCGGCGGCGCTGAACCGGTCGTCCCGCAACCGTACGGAAACCTCGGTCACTTCGTTGGTGCCTAACAGCTTCTGCAAGGGGCGTATGCCGGTGAACGCATAACTTTTCTCGAGCACCGTGCCGGGAGCGTCGTACAGGCCGGCGACGCGGAACCCCGCCTCCCGACTACGACCGTCCGCGCCTTGCGTCATGATCACCACCCTTCGCCCTACGGCTGTATCGAGGCGCGCCGCCAGTTCCGCGCCCAACAGGATGCGATCGTCGTTGGCGTCCGTCAGCCCTTCGCCGCGGATCGTGACTTGCGCCAGGAACGATATGGCCCGTTCTTCCTGCGGATCGACGCCGATCAATGAAATACCGCGCGTTTCGCGCTCCGATGTCACCACCGCGGGTACACGGACGCGCCGCGTCCAGCCGATCATCTCGTCGTCGGGAATATCCGGCCGATAGGCTTCGTCCAACGCGAATGCGCGTTCGATCGACGGGTCTTCGCGATAACCGGGCGCCAGCACCTTCAGGTTACCGGACAGATTCTCGACCACATCTTTCATCATGTCGTTCTGCATGCCGCGGATCAGGCTGCCGAGCAGCACACACGCGGCAATCGCGACGAGGATCGCGGTGAACAGAATCAGATTGCGGCGCCGGTGCCGCCACAGATTGCGCCAACTCAGTTGCAGCAGCAGTTGCAACGGCACGGCTCAGGCCCCCACGCGCAGCGCATCCACCGGGACCAGCGCGCGGATCCGCAGCGCCGGGATCAGCGCGGCCAGTTGTGTAGTCAGCAGCATCAGCAACGGTGCGATCAGCATCGCGCCGACATTGAGCGGCGGATAGATTCGATCGGGCATGTGAAAGCGACGCGCCAGTTCGCCGGCCATCTGGCCGAGTGGAATGCCGACGTGCTGCGTCACGGTCATCAACACACCGCCCAACACGACACCGATGGCGGCGCCCAGCAGCGCGAGCCACGCCGCCTCGATCAGCAGCGTGCCGATGATGCCGGCCGGCCGCATGCCGATCGCCAGCAGCATGCCGAACTCCCGCCTGCGTTCGAACACCGTCATC
>JANLUG010000215.1:0-1914 GCA_031363335.1 Gammaproteobacteria bacterium | reverse complement strand
AAAGGCGATCTGAACAGCATCCTGTTCCTGATGACGCCGGCCGAAGACGAAAGCAAGCTGAACACGCTGATTGCGAAGCTCGTGAAGTTCAAGAACCTGTGGGACAACGACGCGCCGCTGCACGAGGTGTTGCCGACGTTGTACCAGGCGCATGGCGAGCGCTACGCGCATTACACGTTGCGCCAGGTCTGCAACGAGATGCACGGCTTCTATCGCGAAGCGAACGTCAAGAATCTGCAGCGATTGTGTTTCCGCGCATCGAGCTTCCCGGAACTGGCGATGTCGCCGAAGGATGCCTATCAGGCGCTGGTCGCCAACGACGTGGACTACGTGCCGCTCGATAGCATCCGCGGCCGCGTCTCGGCAACGCTCGCGTTGATCTATCCGCCGGGCATCGGCGTGGTGCTGCCGGGTGAGCGGTGGGACGAGCGCGCGAAGCCGATGCTCGATTATTTCCTCGCATTCCAGGAGTCGTTCAACCGCTTCCCCGGCTTCAACTACGAAGTGCAGGGCGTGTATCAGGAGCGCGAGAACGGCCGCATACGGTTCTACACATACGTCGTTCGTGAATGAGGCGGCGGATCACGCGTTTGCCTCGGCTCGGTAAATCAGGAGGGGATCTCGATGGCTGAAACGTCGCAGAAGAAGATGAACGTCTCGCAGCTGACGTTCATCGTCATGGTCAACATGATGGGTTCCGGCATCATCATGTTGCCGACCAACATGGCGAAGGTCGGCGCGATCTCGCTGTTGTCGTGGATCGTGACCGCGGTCGGATCGATGGCAATGGCGTGGGGGTTCGCACAGGCCGGCATCTACAACCAGCGGCCCGGGGGGCTGGCTGCCTATGGTGAGGACGCGTACGGCAAGGCGGGCTACTTTCAGACGTTCTTCCTGTACTTCGTGTCGCTCGCGATCGCCAACGTCGCCGTCGCGATTTCCGCTCTCGGCTATCTCGCCAGCTTTTTTCCGGCCCTGACGGCAACGCCCTACGCGACGTGCGCCGGCGTAATCGGTCTGTTGTGGGTGACGACGGTCGCGAACTTCGGCGGACCGAAATTAACCGGCCGCATCGGCGCGGTAACCGTGTGGGGCGTCATCCTGCCGGTCGGCTTCATGTCGATCTTCGGTTGGTTCTGGTTCAGCGGTGCAACCTTCAAGGCCGCATGGAATCCGAACGGCTTGAGCGTGTTTGAGGGGATGGGCTCCAGCATCGCGCTGACGTTGTGGGCGTTCCTGGGTCTCGAATCGGCGTCGCAGAATGCGTCCGCCGTCGAGAACCCCAAACGCGACGTGCCGATCGCGTGTCTGTTCGGCACGCTCGGGGCGGCCGTGGTCTACGTGCTGTCGACGACGGTCATCCAGGGCATTGTGCCCAACGCCGAACTCGCGGCGTCGACCGGTTCGTTCGGTACCGCGTTCGCGACGATGTTCAATCCGACGATCGGCTCGATCGTCATGGCGCTCGCGGTGATGGCGTGCGTCGGCTCGCTGCTCGGCTGGCAGTTCACGCTTGCGTCGGTCGCAAAAGACGCGGCCGATACGAAGATGTTCCCCGGCATCTTCGGCAAGGCCAACTCGATGGGTGCACCGATCATGGGCATGCTCATCATGGGCGTGGTGCAGACGCTGCTCGCGCTGATGACGATTTCCCCGGACCTGGCTTCTCAGTTCGGTGCGCTCGTCAATCTCGCGGTCGTCACGAACGTGGTGCCGTACATCATCGCGTTGTCGGCGCTGTCGGTGATCCTGCAGAGCGCCGGCATCGGCGGTGGCGGATACACGCGCACGATCGCGATTACGGTAGTCGGCATCTTGTACAGCGTGTATGCGCTGTTCGCGGCCGGCACCGATGCAGTCATGGGCGGCATGCTCGTGATGGGGCTCAGGCGGCGGGCATGTGGGGGGCGTTCA
>JANLUG010000175.1:0-4501 GCA_031363335.1 Gammaproteobacteria bacterium | reverse complement strand
GGTCGACGGTGAAACGCGGCTCGACATGCTGCTGCAGATCACCCAGCTCGCGCGGCGGTCGACCCGCTGGTTGCTCCGGCATCGGCGCAATGCGCTCGATGTCGGCGAATTGACGAAGCACTTTGGCGGCAACATCGCAGTGCTTGCAGCGTCCCGTCTGGCGTTGATGGGTGTTTCGGGGCGGTCGCGACGCGACGATCAGATTCAACGCTGGACGCGCGCGGGCGTACCGCCGACGGTCGCTGCGTCATGCGGCAACGCGGGTGCCCTGGTAACGACGCTACCGGTCATCGATGCGGCGGAGCGACGCGGTGTGGCGCCGCAAGCGGTGGCCGCGATCTTTGCGAATTTGAACGCGACGTTGTCCATCGATTGGCTGGTCGACCAGCTGTCCAGAGTCGCCCCGTCCAGTTTGTGGCAGGCGATGGAGCGCGACCTGCTGCTCGACGATCTGATGACCGACCAGGCGGCGCTGGCGGCGCGCATCACCGCGCAAGACATTGCCGGTGGCGGCGCCGGGACGGACACGGCGGCGGTAGAGCGATGGGTCGCACAACAGGCAACGTTCGTGCGCAACTGGCGCGCCGTGATCGATGCACCGCAACGCGCCACGGCGCAGGACTTCTCGCTGCTGTCGATGACGTGCCGCAAATTGGGCGATCTCTCCAAAACACTGGCGCCCTGAACGGGCTGAAGAAGGGGTGACCATGCACTTCAACGACATCGAATACGCCGTCGATGACCATGTCGCGCGCGTGACGGCAAATCGGCCGAACGTTCGCAACGCACAAAGCCGTCGCTTGCTGGAAGAGCTCGACGCTGCGTTCGTACAAGCGGTCGACGATCCCAACGTGCACGTCATCGTGCTGTGCGCCGAGGGGGAGCATTTCTCGGGCGGTCACGATCTCGGCTCTGCGGATGAACTGGAGGATCGCCAGATGCGTCCGTTGGAAGCCGGTTTGCGCGGGCGCTACGCCCACTCCCGCGAGCATTACGTAAACAAGACGCTGCGCTGGCGCGAGTTGCCGAAGCCGACGCTTGCTGCGGTGCAGGGCTACTGCATCTTCGCCGGCTGGATGGTGGCGTCGGCAATGGACGTCGTCTTTGCGGCGGATGACGCGATGTTCCTGGGAGCGAATTTCCAGTACTTCTCGATTCCGTGGGATATGCACCCGCGCAAGGCGAAGGAGCTGCTGTTCGAAAGCCGGTTCATCGATGCCGCGGAAGCCGCGAAGCTCGGCTTGGTCAATCGGGTGATACCACGCGCGGCGTTGATGGACGAGACGCTCGAATACGCGCACCGCATCGCGGCCAACGATCCGTTTCAGTTGCGGATGATCAAGCTCGCGGTCAATCAGATGCAGGATCAGCAGGGATTCGCCGCGCATATCTCGTCGGCGCATGCGTTGCACATTCTTTCGTCCGAAGGCGAGAAGGACCCGAACTACGCATTGAAGGTTCCGGAGGGTCGCCGGCGGCCGATGGTACAGCGCGCGTTCGAGAACTACGAGCTCAGCAAGAAGAAGTAGCGCTGAGCGCGTTCAGCGCAATCGTTTCCACGCCGAGGCGGCAGCGAGCTTCCAGTCTGCCGTCCATGGCCGCCCGAACGTCTCGCCCATCGTGATCAGCGCGCGTTGCGTTGCGCGACCGTCGAGTGGGACCTCTTCGGGCGATAACGTCAGCGGTTCGATGCCGAACACTTCGGCCGCGTGCTCGCAGATTTCCCTGAACAGCCAGCCTTCCTTGCCGTGCGCGCGCATGTGCGGACTGGTGATACGTTCCGGCGGCGTATGTGTGTTTACGACTACAGTGACGAACTCGATACGTTCCTGCTGCCTAACGGTTTCGAAGAGGTGCTTGAGCGCGGCCGCACCGATTCGTTTAGCCGTGCGTACTGCACTGGCGACGGCTTCAGGCTGACCTTCGATTTCGAGGTGGTACGGGTGCACCGTGTTCATGTCGGCGCGATCGGCCAGCGCGATTTCCTCGCGCAGGATCGATAGCGTAGCGCCCTGCGTGCCCGAGATGGCGATCGCCATCGCTTTACCGGTTCTTACGCGCAGGCCGATGGAGGCCATGTCGGCAACCTAGAAACGTCGGAACGACTCCGGGTCATAGGCGGCACACCCCTCTTTGCCGAGGTGGAGATACTGGTCTTTGTCGAACGATTCGTCCTGGAACATCTGCGCGTAGAGTTCGCAACGATCGCGCGGATGGGTGATGGCCGTGTCGGCGATCAGGCGCTGTTTCAGCGCGTCGACGGTGAGCACCTCCGACGACATCCTGATGCCCGGCGGAGTCGTGTCGAGGAGGATCGTGGACTGTCCGTCGACGCCCCACGGCGACCAGAGCACTTCGTTGCCGTCGCGGCCTTTGCCGGGGCTTCCGGACCGCGCGAACTCCGCCCAGTACGACATCATGCTTTTCGAGAGCGCATCGCGCGCCGGCGTCTTCGGATACAGATAAGAGAGCCCGAGCCCGCCTTCGAACTCGCCGAACACAAACGCGATTTCGAGACCGTGCGCGGCGCCGAGCGCGGTGGACAGGTCGTAGCCCATCACGGAAGGCTCTTCGTCCCAGTCGAACCGATAGGCGAATACCTGCCCGGGCTGCGATTTGCTTAGGACCTCCGCGATCGAGTCGACACCGCCGAGTCGCCACGAATCGGTGCCGTATCGAACGTGGCGCAGGTAGTCGGCCTCATCTTTCAGTCGTGGAAATATCCACAGTCTGTTCTCGACCCAGCGCGGGTCGCGCGCCATGAACAACGCAAGCTCGTCGCGGTTCGTGCCGAGGATGACCGGCACGGCGTTGTATTGGGTTGGATCGGCAAACAGTTTCGCCGCATCCATCTGAGCCGGCAGCACCGCGCCATCGCTGAACATCATCGGCGCGCTGATCATGCCGAAGCCGCCGCCTTCGTACAGCGCCATGATGTCCGCCGCTTTCGTGCCCATCAGCAGCGTGCGCAGCTGATCGTTGGTCATGGCGTTCTGCGCGGTCTTCGCACCGGCCGTATCGGTCGCTTTGCCGTCCTTCACCAGGAGGCGATTGATGACCTCGCGGCTGCTGAACGGATGTCCCGGATCGGCCGCGTCGTGATAATTCTCGGCCGCGTTGCGCGACGTCGCGGACAGGCCGCCGCTCTCGACGATGGCGCGTTGGAACAGACCTCTTGCAGGCGGTGATGCCATCAGCGCCAGCACGTCCTGACCACCGGCCGATTCGCCGAAGATCGTCACGTTGTTCGGGTCGCCGCCGAACGCGGCGATGTTGTCGCGGACCCAGTGCAATGCGGCGATCGAATCGAGCAGGCCGTAGTTTCCGGAATTGTCTTCGGCCGATGCGTCGGCGCTGCGCAACGCCGGATGCGCGAACCAGCCGAACGGACCGAGCCGATAGTTGAAAGTGACGACGAGCAAGTCGTGGTCGGTCGCGAGCCGCGCGCCGGAATAGCTGCCGCCGTGGCCGATGCTGTTGCCGCCGCCATGGATCCACAGCATCACCGGGCGCGCTTTGTCGCCGGTCGGCACCTCGCTCGGCGAGAACGGCGGTGCCCAGACGTTCAGATACAGACAGTCTTCGTTGCCGACCGGCGCTGTCGACGGCGTTCGCCCTGCGCCGGATAGAATCGACGGGAACTGCACGCACAAGTTGCCGATGGCGAGCGCATTACGTGGCGTGGTCCAAGGTTGCGCCGGACGTGGCGCCTTCCAGCGCAGCTCACCGACCGGAGGCGCCGCGAACGGTAGACCGAGCCATACGTTCGCGCCGTACGCACCGGTGAACCCAACGACCGGACCGAGGGGCGTCTGGCGCAACGTCGACTGATCGGCAACCGGCGGGGGTTCCTGGTGCTTCGGCCAGAACACGTAGCCGAGGCCGGCAACGATCAGTACACCGAGCGCGATCAGGAATTTACGCATCTTTCTGCACCTCGCGAGCGTCGCTGCCTTAGCCGGCTGTCGGTTTCCGGAATTTCAGGACGAAACAATCGGTCTTGCCGCGAATCGCAGGATCAAACACCTTGAGCGTGCGCGCGTCGCTCGGATTGCGAAGCAGATCGCTGGTGTCGACGAGTTCGAATCCGGCCGCCTTGACCTCGGCGACGACCTGCGCTTCGTCGATGCGGTGCAAAGTGCCGACATCGCGCGCGCCGGACCCGGCTTCGGCGGAATGATCGATCACCGCGAAGATTCCGCCCGGCTTGAGAATCGTCATGAAGTTCTTGAGCAACGGCGCGCGATCGATTTTCAGGTTCACCACGTCGTGGTAGTTCAGCGCGGTGAAGATCAGATCGACCGAATCCGGCGCGAGACCCCACTCCGTGTCCGGGGCGGCGGTGACGTTCGGCAGCCGGCCATCGGCGATTCGCGCCGGTTCTTCGCGCGTCGCAACGACACGGCCGCTGTCGCCGACGGTGCGCGATAACAGCTCCGTGAAGTAGCCGCCGCCGGCGACGAATTCGAAAACGACCTGACCGGGTTTCACGTCGAAGAAC
>JANLUG010000170.1:0-2287 GCA_031363335.1 Gammaproteobacteria bacterium | reverse complement strand
TGCGTGCTCGAGGTGATTAACGGCACTGTGGACGCATGGGTGTATGACCAAATCTCGATCATGAAACATCATGAAAGGCATCCTGACTCGACCCGCGAAGTTCTCTCCCCATTGCGCGAAGAGGTTTGGGCCGTCGGCCTCCGCCAGGGCGAACCACAATTGAAAACCAAGATCAACGACGCTCTCGCTAAGTTCCGCGCCGACGGCGGCTTCGCAAAGCTGGCCGACAAATATCTCGCCAAGGAACGCGACATGATGAAGTCGCAGGGCTTGCCTTTTGTGTTTGAACTGGAGCGCTGACGACGGATCGCGCGTGAGTTCGGTCTGAACTCTGCCGATTCAGCTCCAAGTCCCCAGGTCGCACATGACGCAGTCGATTGATTTCGAGTTGCGCGGCGACCACATCGCGCTCGCGTCTCTGCTGAAGGTGACAGGGGTTGCCGACAGCGGCGGCAACGCCAAAGCGATGGTGGCGAGCGGCGGCGTGCGGGTGGACGGACACCAGGAACTGCGCAAGACCTGCAAGATTCGGGTCGGGCAAACGGTTGTGGTGGGGAGCGCCATGATCCGCGTGGTCGGAGGTGCGCCGTAGAACCCGCGTGCGCTGCCGTCATCGGCGGCGGTCCGGCCGGACTGATGGCGGCCGAAGTGCTCGCGCGCGGCGGCGCACGCGTTGACGTGTATGACGCGATGCCGTCGGTCGGGCGGAAGTTCCTGCTTGCCGGCAAGGGTGGCCTGAATCTCACCCATGCCGAAGCGCGCGAACCGTTCATGGCCCGCTACGGCACCGCGCGTGCGGCCATCGAGCCGTTGCTTGCCGACTTTGGTCCGAGCGAGTTGCGTGCGTGGGTCCATGACCTCGGATGCGAAACGTTCGTCGGTAGTTCCGGTCGCGTATTTCCGGCCGACATGAAGGCAGCCCCGCTGCTGCGCGCCTGGTTGCATCGGTTGCGCCAAGCCGGTGTCGCATTCCACATGCGACATCGCTGGCTCGGTTGGCAGAGCGCGGCAGCGGACGCGCCGCTCGTGTTCTCTACACCAACGGGCGAGAAGAGCGTGTGTGCCGACGTGACTGTGCTGGCGCTAGGCGGCGGCAGCTGGCCGCGTCTTGGGTCCGATGGCGCGTGGACAGCATTGCTCGAAGCGCGCGGGGTCTCCATCGCGCCGCTGCGTAGTGCGAACTGCGGCTTCGACGTGCAATGGCGCGAAGCGTTTCGTGAGCGACATGCCGGCGCTCCCGTGAAGAGTGTCGCTGTGACGTTTATCGGCTCCGGCGATCGCCACGTTCGGCAGAAAGGTGAATTTACGATTACCTCCGGCGGCGTCGAAGGCGGGCTGATCTATGCGCTCTCGGCACATTTGCGCGACGCGATTCTCACGACGGGAAAAGCGTTGATCCAGGTCGACTTGATGCCGGATCGCAGCGCGCAACGGCTTACCAACGAGGTAAGCCGGCCGCGCGGTTCGAGTTCCTGGTCGCGCCATTTGCAGCGCACGATCGGATTGCACGGCGTGAAGGCGGGGCTGTTGCACGAAGCGCTCGCGCCGCGCGAATTCGACGACGTCGATCGACTCGTCGCAACGATCAAAGCGTTGCCGGTGCGCCTCGTCGCAGCTCGGCCGATCGAAGAGGCGATCAGCAGCGCGGGTGGCGTTGTCTTCGACGCGGTGGATGAGCAGCTGATGGTCAACGCGCTGCCGGGCGTGTTCTGCGCCGGCGAGATGCTGGACTGGGAAGCACCGACAGGCGGCTATCTGCTGACGGCCTGCTTCGCCAGTGGCTATCGCGCCGGTCTCGGCGCGCTGAAGCGGCTCGAAGCAGTCTAGAATGAGCTGGTTTTAGTCATATAAAATAATGACTTACGACGTTGAATTCAGAGTAATTCGTGATGTGTGAGGCGCACTCCAATCGATGAGGGGCAGATGCGCCGCCATCCGATCCGCGATTGCGCTCCAACCGTGCGCCGATGCGAAGCGCCGGCATCCCCTTCGATCGACTGTTAGCGCACGACGGATCGCGGAGCCGAGGTCTGCGTCGAGCGCTCCGTTGACGCCGTCGATCACAACATCGACCGGCCCCGTCACCGGATAGGCGGCCACCGGCGTGCCACACGCCATCGCCTCCAGCATTACGAGGCCGAACGTATCGGTGCGCGATGGGAACACGAATACGTCGGCGTCGGCGTAGTACGCGGCGAGTTCGGCACCGTATTTGTAGCCGACCCACTCAGCGTCGGGATAGCGCGCTTGCAGATCGGCGCGCGCCGGCCCGTCGCCGACGATGACC
>JANLUG010000150.1:0-1402 GCA_031363335.1 Gammaproteobacteria bacterium | reverse complement strand
CGAAATCCCGACCGTTGTTCAGCCGCTCGGCCGGCGTCGCGCGCGTGGCATCGAGCGTGAGCACACGTGCCGCGACCCACGCGCTGTAGAACCGATAACCGAGCGCGTAGACGCACACTGCGGCCACGATGATCCACATCGCGTTGATCGACTCGCCGCGGTGCAGCGCAATACCGCCGAGCGCATATGCACCGACCAACGCAACGCCAAACCACAACAGTTTCTTCATGGCGCGGGCACCGGTTGGACCGGCGGCGCGGATTGCGCGGGCTCGAGACCTTTCGAATACAGCACGCGACCGTCGGGTGTGACGAGAATTGCGTCGACATCGTCGAGTTTCTCGTAGATCTTCATCGCCTCGTCCGCGCCTAGTACAAAAGCCGTTTTCGAGAGTCCGTCGGTGCGCGTTGCGTTCGATGCGAGAATCGTCGCGCTGCGCACCTTGCTCGCCGATTTACCGGTGCGCGGGTCGATGATGTGGTGATACCGCACGCCGTCTTCGTCGAAGTAGCGTTCGTAGTCGCCGGAGGTCGACATGGCCGTGTCGATCAGCGGAATCTTCGCGATGACGCGGCTCTTGTCGTCCGGATGCCGGATACCGACGATCCACGGCTTGCCGAAACGGTCGCCGATGATGCGGCTGTCGCCGCCGGCGGTGACCAACGCGTGGGTTATGCCCTTCGCTTGCAGGATCTCGATGCCGCGGTCCACCGCATAGCCTTTACCGATGCCGCCAAGGTCGATCCGCACGCCGGGTTGCGTGAAAAAAACCGTGTGCGCTTTCGCGTCGAGAACGACGTGGTGATAGTTCACGGCGGGCAGCGCCGATTCGATCTCCGCATCGGTCGGCTTCTTGTGCGCGCGGAAGTCGTACATAAAACCGACGCTGGCATACGTGATGTCGAAAGCGCCTTCGGTGATGCGCGAGAATTCCAGTGCCGTCGTCAGAAGGTCGAACAGCTCCTTACTGATCACCATCGGCGCCTTCGCCGCGTCGGCATTCACGCGCGACACTTCGCTTTCGGGCTTGTACGTGCTCATGTTGTTGTCGACGTTGACCATCTCGGCCATGACGGCGTCGATGGCGGCGTTCGCCTGCGTGGCGTCGTCGGACCACAACTCCACGACGATGCGCGTGCCCATGACACCGTCGTTGACGCGCTCGAACCATTCGGCATGCGCCGACATGGCGAGCATCGCGACAACCCAGCCCGCCGACGCGAGCGTGTTCGATCCTCCTTTCAACATTGCCCCCGGCGTTGTCTAAATCCCCGCATACCACGCGTAGCCGCGGTCTTCCCAATAGCCGCCCTTGCCGCCGTAGAGATGATCGTAGCTCTGCACCAGCTCGATCCGCATGATGTACTTGGCCATCTTGTAGCCGAGCTGACGTTCGACGCGC
>JANLUG010000140.1:0-1472 GCA_031363335.1 Gammaproteobacteria bacterium | reverse complement strand
GGTCGAGAAGCTCGTCCAGGTCAACCGTGTCGCCAAGGTCGTGAAAGGGGGGCGCATTTTCGGCTTCACCGCGTTGACGGTGGTCGGCGATGGCAAAGGCCGTGTCGGTTTCGGTCGCGGTAAAGCGCGTGAAGTGCCGGTGGCGATCCAGAAATCGATGGAAGCGGCGCGCCGCAACATGATCGAGGTAGAACTCGATCGCGGCACGATCTGGTATCCGATCACCCGGCGGCACGGTGCTTCGAAGGTTTATATGCAGCCGGCCTCAGAAGGTACCGGCGTCATCGCCGGCGGCGCGATGCGCGCGCTGCTCGAAGCAGCCGGCGTCCACAACGTGCTGGCGAAGTGCTACGGCTCGACCAATCCGGTCAACGTCGTGCGCGCGACATTCGAAGCGCTGCGCCACATGAAGTCACCGCAGCAGGTGGCCGAGAAGCGCGGATTGACGAAGGAACAGATGCAGGCGTAAGCCGCAGGAATCAGAAGGTAGTGGTGAGATGAGTACCGGGAAAAAAATTCGCGTCACGCAGACCAAGAGCGTTGCCGGACGTCTGCCGAAGCACAAAGCATGCGTGGCCGGGCTCGGATTGCGCCGCATCGGCCATACGGTCGAAGTGCAGGACACGCCGGCCGTGCGCGGCATGATCGAAAAGGTGTACTACATGGTCCGCATTGAGGCAGAGCAGTGATGCGATTGAACGAATTGTCTCCCGCCGCCGGCAGCAAGCCGGTCAAGAAGCGCGTCGGACGCGGCATCGGCTCGGGCCTCGGCAAGACTTGCGGCCGCGGCCACAAGGGTCAGAAGGCGCGTAAGAGCGGCAATCCGAAGCCCGGTTTCGAGGGCGGCCAGATGCCGTTGCAGCGGCGTGTGCCGAAATTCGGTTTCCGTTCGCGCGTTGCGCTGACTACCGGCGAAGTGCGTCTCGGTGAGCTCGCGAAAGTTGCCGACACCGTCATCGACCTCGCAGCGCTGAAGGCCGCCAACCTGGTCAACAAAGGGGCGAAGCGCGCCCGCATCATGCTGTCGGGATCGATCGACAGAGCCGTTACCGTCAAAGGCATCAAGCTCACGAAGGGCGCGCGCGCCGCGATTGAAGCCGCTGGCGGTTCGGTTACGGACTGATGGCTGCTCAGGGACAGAAACTGGCAGGCGTTCAGGCGGGGCTCACGGAGCTTCGCAACCGTCTGCTGTTCGTGTTGGTGGCGCTCATCATTTCCCGCGTCGGCAGTCACATCCCGATCCCCGGCATCAATCCCGACCGGCTGCGTCAGCTTTTCGAACAGAACCAGGGCGGCATACTCGATCTGTTCAACATGTTCTCCGGCGGTGCGTTGCACCGAATGAGCGTTCTCGCGCTGGGCGTAATGCCGTACATCACGGCGAGCATCGTCATGAACCTGCTGACGATGATGCATCCGCCGCTACAACAGTTGCGCAAGGAAGGCGAAGCCGGTCGCCGCAAGATCACGCA
>JANLUG010000063.1:0-1797 GCA_031363335.1 Gammaproteobacteria bacterium | reverse complement strand
CCGTACTGGTCGCACGTGCTCGAGGAGCGCCGCAGCCCGGTGTTCTTCGACGTGCTCGGTAAGCTCGACTACGACATCGAAGTGTTCACCAGCGCGAAGTTCTCGTACCCGGAATTCGATCGCACCATCTTCGTTGACGTGCCGGCTGAGCGTCGCCACGAGTACTCCGAAGACGAAGTGTTCTGGCATCGCGACGTGCACAATGTCGACGCGATCATCGCGAGCCTTGATGCGCGCGACAGCGTAAAACCGTTTATGCGCTTTCTATTCTTCGAGAGCACGCACGCGCCGTATCAGTTTCCGGAAGAAGACGCGATAGCGACGCCGTATGGCGATGCGATGAACTACGCGTTGATGAATCCGGCGCGCGACATCGAGTTGATCAGAAACCGTTACGTCAACGCGGCGCATTTTGTGGACAGTCAGATCGGCCGGCTGCTCGACTACCTCGATTCGTCTGGATTAATGCAGAACACCATCGTGATCGTCACCGGCGACCACGGCGAGGAATTGCTGGAGCACGGCCACTGGGGCCACGGCTCGGCGTTCGTCGACGAACAGATCCACGTGCCGATGGTGATGCGGATACCCGGGCAACCCGCGCGCGTGATCGACACGGTGACGAGCCACCTCGACATCGTGCCGTCGCTGTTACCGGAATTCGGCGTTACGAATCCGCCGGAAGACTACGCGCTCGGCGCCGATGTCGTGCGCGGCGTGCCCGATCGAACGCGCGTCATCGCCAGCGAATGGTCGGGGTTCGCCTACATCGACAAAGATTACGTCGCGACGATTCCGTTGAGCGGCGGATTCGACGCCGACGTGCACCGGCAAGGGGACTACGCACCGGTGCCGGCGTTGCCGTTCTTCCAGTCGCACGCCGACCAGTTGGCGGAGGTGATGCACGAAATGTCGCGCTTTCTCACGAAGGAAACGCCGTCGCATTGACTTGAGGCGTCCGGGCCGTATGATTCAGAAATTCGGTACAGATGCCGAAATCAGTATCACTTTGCGGAGGCTCCAATGCCCGTCGCCGACGACTCCGAGATGCAGGCGCGCTTCGATGCGCGCGTTGCCGCCGAAGAGCGCATCGAACCGAAGGACTGGATGCCGGATGCGTACCGCCGCAACCTGATCCGCCAGATGTCGCAGCACGCGCATTCCGAAGTGATCGGCATGCAGCCGGAAGGCAACTGGATCAGCCGCGCACCCACGCTGAAGCGCAAAGCGATTCTGCTGGCGAAGGTACAGGACGAAGCAGGCCATGGTCTCTATCTCTACAGCGCCACGGAAACGCTCGGCACGACCCGGGAAGCGCTGGTGGATGCATTGCACGAGGGTCGTGCGAAGTACGCGTCGATCTTCAACTACCCGTCGCTGACGTGGGCCGATGTCGGCGCGATCGGCTGGCTCGTCGACGGCGCCGCCATCGTCAATCAGATTTCGCTGCAGCGCACCTCGTATGGTCCGTATGCGCGCGCGATGGTGCGCATCTGCAAAGAAGAGAGTTTCCACATGCGGCAGGGCTACGAAATCATGATCGCGCTATGCCGCGGTAGCGAGGCGCAACACGCGATGGCGCAGGATGCGTTGAATCGCTGGTGGTGGCCGTCGCTGATGATGTTCGGCCCGCACGATGCGGAGTCGGCGCATTCCGCGCAATCGATGCATTGGAAACTGAAGCGGCAGTCGAACGACGAACTGCGGCAGAAGTTCGTCGACCAAACGGTGCCGCAGGCCGAATTTCTCGGCATTCGAATTCCGGATGCGAAGTTGCGCCTCGATGCAGCAACCGGT
>JANLUG010000004.1:0-1441 GCA_031363335.1 Gammaproteobacteria bacterium | reverse complement strand
GCGCGTGCCTTTCGCCGCGAGCGCCTTGCTGTCGCTGAACGGATGCAGGTAGTGCGCGGCGTCGGCGCGTTGCCAGTCGTCGAGGGTGCGTTCCTTCATCGCGACACCATCACACGTGCGGTCAGACGTTCAGGAGCAGGTGTTCCCGCTCCCAGGGGCTGATGACCTGGAAATACGTTTCGTGCTCGACGCGTTTGATCGCGCAATACAGTTCGACGAAACCGTGGCCGAGGATGTCGTGCAGCGGCGTGCACGCTTCCATGAGGTCGAGTGCCGCGAACAGGTCGCGTGCAAAGCCCTGCTCCGAGTTGTATGCGCTGCCGGCCGTTGGGTCGGTCGGCGTCAGTCCTTCGACCATGCCCATGTAGCCGCACGCCAACGACGTCGCAATGGCGAGATACGGATTCACATCGGCGCCGGGGATTCGGTTCTCCACGCGCCGATTCTCCGGATCCGCATTCGGCACCCGTAGACCCACCGTGCGGTTGTCGTAGCCCCAATGGACGTTGATCGGCGCCGCGAGGTGCCGCGTGAAGCGCCGATAAGAATTCACATAAGGCCCGAAGATCACCAACGCTTCCGGCACATAACGCTGCAAGCCGCCGATGAACGAGCGGAACATCGGGCTGTCTGCGCCGTCGGGCATCACGAACAGATTCTGTCCGGTCTTCACGTCGAGGATGCTCTGGTGCAGATGCAGCGCGCTGCCGGGTTCGCCTTCCATGGGCTTCGCCATGAACGTGGCGTAGATGCCGTGCTTCAACGCGGCTTCGCGCGCGATGCGCTTGAACAGGAATACCTGGTCGGCAAGTTCCAGCGGATCGCCGTGCAGGAAGTTGACCTCCAGCTGCCCCGCACCATCTTCGTGCGACAGCGAATCGGCATCGACTTCCATCGCTTCGCAGTAGTCGTAAATGTCTTCGATGATCGGATCAAATTCGTTCACGGCGTCGATGCTGTACGAGCGACCGGCGCCTTCCTTGCGGCCGGCGCGGCCGATCGGCGCTTCGAGCGGATAGTCCGGATCCTTGTTCTGCTGCACGAGGTAGAACTCGACCTCGGGCGCGATGATCGGCTTCCACCCCTTGTCCGCGTACATCTTCAGAATGCGTTTGAGCACCTGCCGCGGCGCGTGTTCCAGCGGCACCATTCCCTGGCGGTAACAATCGACGATGACGCTCGCCGTCGGTTCCGACGCCCACGGCACCGAACGCATCGTGTTGAAGTCCGGCACCAGCAACAGATCGCGGTCGATGTCGAACCGATCGTCATCGACTTCACCGTAGTCGCCGGTGACGCCCTGAATGAAGATCGATTCCGGTATGCGCAGGTTGTGCTTGAGGAATTTGCCGGCGGGAAAGAACTTGCCCCTAGCCACTCCCGCAATATCGGGAACGATGGCCTCTACTTCGTCGATCTTGTGCTCAATCAGCCACTTTTC
>JANLUG010001012.1:0-4089 GCA_031363335.1 Gammaproteobacteria bacterium | reverse complement strand
AGCGACATGATCGCGTTGTGCAAAGAGCTTGGCCGCTTGATTCCGTGGGTGCGACTTCACTACGTCTACCCATATCCACACGTCGACGATCTGCTGCCGTTGATGGCCGATGGCCTGGTGCTTCCGTACCTGGATGTTCCGATGCAGCACGGCGTGCCACGAATTCTGAAACTGATGCGCAGACCGGCTGCATCCGATCGAACGTTGGAGCGGATCGTAAAATGGCGAAGCATCTGTGCCGATCTGACCATCAGGTCCACATTCATCGTCGGTTTCCCCGGCGAAACGGATGAGGAGTTCGAAGCACTGCTTCAATTCCTGACAGATGCCGATCTGGATCGCGTCGGTTGCTTCGCATACTCGGACGTCGACGGTGCGGCGGCGAATGAGCTGCCAGGCGCCGTATCGGAAGCAGTTAAACAGGAACGCCTCGAACGACTGATGGTGCACCAGGCAGAGATCAGCACGCGACGCCTCGTGGCGAAAGTCGGGCGCCGCATGCAGGTGTTGATCGATTCGGTCGACGAGGACGGTGCGGTGGGTCGGTCGCGCGGCGATGCGCCGGAGATTGATGGCAACGTGTTTGTCGACGCTGTCGATTGTCGCCCAGGCGATCTGATCGACGTGACCATAGTCGATGCCGACACCCACGATCTGTACGCGACGACCGCGGTCGCGTGAATTCTTTGGTATTCTTGAATCGAATCGAAATGGAAGGTCAGCCATGTGGTATCTGATTGAGGACTTCTTCGAACAGAGCTGGATCGTCAAGCTGTTCATTGGATGGGGATGGCTCTCGATCGTGCTGATGTTCGCGTCCATCATCGCGTCGTTGCTACGCGGAGGCTGATCGCCGATGTGGCTGTCTTCATTGTCACGACAACAACGCGAAGCGCTGCTTGGTCTTGCGCACAACGTCGTCGTGTCGGACGGACTGCTGGACCCGAACGAAGAAGGGATGCTCGACGAGTTCAAGCGCGAGATGGACTTGAATCCGAAGACGGAATCGCAGTATCTCGAACTAAGCGGCGTCGATCAGGTTTTCGATACGCGGCGCGCGCGCGCCATCGCGTTGTTGAACCTGCTGCGGTTGTCTTATGTGGACGGTGCCTTCGAAATCGAAGAGGAATGCCTTCTCAAAGAGATCGGCCGCGCGTTCGGATTGCCTGATGCCGAATTTCAGTTGATGGACAACTGGGTGCGCCGTCTCGTCGCGCTCGAAGAGGAGGCGCGCGGGTTCATGTAGCCGTGACGCCGAGCGACTCCGCAACAGATCTTTCGAGAGTCTCGAGAAGTAGTTCCGTCTCGTCACGATCGAGTTGAATCGGCGAGTTCGTACGGAAACGTATCCCGCAGCGGAATGTCCCGTCGCGCGACAAGCGACAGTGGTGGGCAGCCCCAACAACTTCATCCAGTCGCGAGCCGGCGTATTTTAGAGAGATGAATAGCGGTTTGTTGATTGGCACCGGGCGTCGTAGTACGACCGTAACGCCGAGTCGATTGAAGTCGACGACGTCGCCTTGATGTGTTCCGAAGCGGTAACGAACGGCAATGGTCGCCTTCATGTTGGTCACAGGAAAGCGTTCGAAGTTACGACGTTCGGGACATCTGACCATAGCCGGAAATGCTAGGGCACGCTCGGTTTTCAGGCTGTGACGATCGCCACAGATCAATGGTCCTTGGTCAGCGTGTCCTTCGCCCGATTCAGCAGCGCGGCCAGGTAGGTCGTACCTCCGCGGTCGGGGTGGAGACGCTGAATGAGGCGCCGATGCGCTGCCACCACTTCGTCTTTCGACGCGCCGTCCGCAAGCCCCAGCGCCGATAACGCTTCACTTCGCGTCATGTTCTGCCCTCCAGGGGCAACGTTCTGCCGGTTGTCGCGACGCCATTCGGGATGATGGTGATCGAGATAGGTTTCCAGCAGCCTTTGTGAGTCGTAATCCCTTATCTCGCCAAGGAGACCTGCCAGCTCGGGCACCGAGAGTTCGCTCAGGAAGTGCCCCTTGCGCCTGCCTTGTTTGATCTCGCCGTCGATGTGCCCGGACGCGTGATGCAGCGTCACTCGGAAAAACGTACTTTCCGTTGTAGTGCTTCCGGCATCCGCGGATCGCGGCTGCGATCCGGCACCGGATTTTGGACGAAGGCGGGGAAATAACGCGGCAAGCCAAGGCATCCATCGCACAAGCGCTCCTGCGCGCCGAATCAACGGGATCGAAGCGGCCAGTGCCGCGACGATCCAGTTCAGTCGGTTTGTAACTGTCAGGCCGACGATGACGATCACCACGACAGCAGCGCCCAAGGTCATCAGGGTTTGCCGCAGATTGAGGCCCGCGCGAATCCACAGCGATCGAATCAGGATCGCGATCACAAGCGCTGCGACCAACCCCGCCAGCACCGCCGGAATCATGGATGCTTCAGCTGGCTCAGCAGCAGACGGGTTCTCGAGTCATCGATACGATTGGTGTATTCCTCCAGCGCCGAGCGTCCGCCGGTTGCGTACTGCGCAATTGCGCCGAGGAGGTGCTTCAGCTGCTCAGGGCTGCTCGCGTCGAACGGCACATGCGCGCCGTTCGTGAGTTGCGCGATTGATCGGAAGACCCGCGTTGCCGTTTTATCGCTGCCCTCCTGGAATATGAAAACCGGAAGCGCGCGGATCGCGAGTTGCCCGACGAAGCGCAACACCTCCGCCGCGTCCTCTTCGAAACAATCGCCTATGAACACCAAGGCTCTGACCGGATGCTGGATCGCTTCCTGGAGGGCATGTTCAAGCAGCCGTCGCACCTGAGTACGACCGCCGCGACATGCCACCGATATCATTTGTTCGCGAAGCTGACTCGATGTGGTTGCCCATTGCGACGCAACGAATTCGTTCGAACCTCGGTAGTAGCACAACTGAATCGCTATGTTGCCGAGGCGCGCTGCTTCCGCAAACAACTCGGCGTGCAGTTCGCACGCGAGATCCCAGGTCGGCTGCCGGCTGGCGGTTGCATCAATTCCGAAGAGCAGTCGATGCGTCGAACGCACGCTCGGTACTCGCGCGTCGGAAACTTCGGACAAAAACTGGTCGACGGACGTCGACTCTTTCTGCGACTGCAGCGCGCGACCGGTCGGCCGTCGAATGCTCATTCGAGAGACTTCCCTTTATGGGCGTTGGGAACCCTCTTATGATGCCACGGTTGTGCAACGCTGGAATTCGGGATGGAACCCGCGGAAGTCATGCGGTGGTTGGAGGAACTTCGCATCGAGCATCGCGATCTCGACGAGGTGATCAAGTACATGATCGATACGAGACACTCTGACTCGATGCGGATCCAGCGTTTGAAGAAGCGAAAATTGCGCCTGAAGGACATGATTACCAAGCTCGAAAGCGAGCTGATTCCCAACCTGGATGCCTAGCCGATGGTCTCCGATCCCGTCGATCGAATTCTGACTGTCGCGATCTCGTCGCGCGCGCTGTTCGATCTCGAAGACTCGAATCGCGTCTATGTCGACCAGGGGCTCGAAGCGTATCGGAAGTACCAGATCGCGCACGAAGACGAGCCGCTCGAACCGGGCGAGGGGTATCCGTTTGTCAAGAAGCTGCTCGACATCAACGTGTTGCTGAACAGAACGCGGGTCGAGGTCATTCTGCTGTCACGCAATTCCGCCGACACCGGTTTGCGGATTTTCAATTCGATACAGGCGCACGGATTGAGCATCACGCGCGCCGCATTCTGCGGTGGCGAGCGACCGTACCGATACGTGCAGGCGTTCAAGTGCGACCTGTTTCTGTCGACCGACTCCGACGATGTCGTTCACGCGCTGGACAATCAAGTCGCCGCGGCCACGTTGCTGTCGTCACGATCGCCCGGCAATCCATCGGCTGAACTGCGGATCGCCTTCGATGGCGATTCGGTGCTGTTCTCCGACGAGGCCGACCAGGTGTTCCGTCGCGATGGGCTCGATGCGTTTGCCGCCAATGAACGAGCGGCAGCCGACCGGCCCTTGGCCGGCGGTCCGTTCAAGAACTTTCTCGGTGGACTGCATCGATTGCAGATCGAATTCGAAGGCAGACCGTGCCCGATCCGCACCGCGCTCGTCACGGCTCGC
>JANLUG010001005.1:0-1679 GCA_031363335.1 Gammaproteobacteria bacterium | reverse complement strand
CGTCGATACATCGTTCGGTGCGGCGGCGGCATCTTCAACGGCATTCAACGCCAACGGTCCGGTATTGACGGGAGGACTGTTCGGCGGGATCGCGGGAATTACGGTAACCGTGAACGTGTCAGTTTCGGAAAAGCCGTCGGCGTCCGTCACCTGAACCGTGATGGTTGCCGCGCCACTCGCGTTCGGCGCGTAGCTCAAGTCTAGGTCACGGGTGCCGTTAGAGAGCACGGTAATCACGAGCGAAGGATCGGAGTTCGCGACAACCGCGTAGACGAACGGATTGGTGCCGTCCCGAAATACGCTCTGCAAATCGATGGTCGCGCTCGGCGGGGAATTTTCCGGAACCGAGAAGTCCGCGATCGGGTTATCGATCGCGGGCGGTGCCGCAAACGCAGGCTGTCCAAAGCCCAAGCAGGCGAACAGCACCAGTGCCGCGCCAATCATGTCCTGACCAAGTCTGCTAAGGCGAAACATCACGAACCTCCTGGTGCAACTGCCGTCAGTCGCATCGGTCACTCTAGAAAATCAGGCCGAATGTGCTTTGCAGCAGCACTCGAGCGTTTGTAGTTCCACCAACGCCGCGCGCGGTGACCCGGAAAATCTCTATTCGATCGAACAGCGACGAATACGAGCTGTTCTGCAGATACGGGTTGTCGGTGCGCTGTACGCTCGCAACCCACTCGATGATGTAACGCGGTTGTTCCGCGACACCCGCGATCGTGTTCGCTGGAATGACCACGCTGTTCGCGCCGGTCCAGATATTTGCCTGCTCCCAGCGCTCGGTTTGCGCATAGTCCGCGGCCTTCCAGAGGCCATTGTTTCCACCGGTGGGAAACAGCGCCGTCGAGTTGACGTTGTTACGCAGGAACGTCTCAGCCGAACGCAGCGCAACCTCGGCAGCTTCGAACGCCAACACGCTGTCGTGCGTGTTGCGCGCCATACGTTCTTCCATGCTCGTGGTCTGCACCGCCGAGACACCGATGATCGTAAGGACCAACAACAGCACCAGGCTGATGAAAAGGGCGACTCCTCGCTGGTTCTTCATGGTGCGATCACCTAGTTCCTGAAACTGATGGTCTGGCTGAAGGTTCGACTGAGCGGCGCCCCGGTTTCGCTGACGACATCGACGCTGTTCGCCGTCACCGACAAGCGCAGCGCACGAATCACGCTCGCTCCGACCTGGTCGAACGTCACGTAACGGTTCGCCGATGCGATGTTGTCGGCAGAGAATTTATCGACGCCGAAACGAACGCGCAGATTCTCGATTCCCTGGATCAGTTCGACCGGCGCGTCTTCACTGGTCTTGCGCCACAACGACCACGGCGTCTGATTGCGATTATTCGTGCCGACGCCCTGCGCGACGTAGTAGATGTCAGTCATGATCCGTCCGACGCTGGCACCCTGCGCGTTGTTCGCTTCGCCGAACGGAATTCCCGTCGGCGACAACGACGAAAGCGGCGCGTTTTGATACAGACCCAACCCGAGCGCCGGCGCCGCGTCTCGCACTAGAGAGGCTATCGGGCCACCTGCGTTGTCGATTCGAGCAACACGAAATACCGTCGCTTGCTCACAGTTGTTTATCGCGACGAAGTTACCCGCCGCGAACTCGAGTCCGCCGGCCGGCACTTCGACGGTAGCGTTCGTGTTCGATTGGACGATCGCAGCGATTCGCGCACCTG
>JANLUG010000978.1:0-3703 GCA_031363335.1 Gammaproteobacteria bacterium | reverse complement strand
GGCATACCGGTGGCGATAAAGGATATTCAGGACACGGCGGGGATTCGAACGACGTACGGCAGCGAACGCTTCGAACACCACGTACCGACGGCCGACGCGGGCATCGTCGCGCGGATCCGCGCGGCCGGCGGCATTGTCATCGGCAAGACCAACGTGCCGGAATTCAGCATCGGCGCGAACACCGTCAATCGTCTGTTCGGCGCCACCGGCAATCCGTTCGACGTGACGCGGACTTGCGGCGGTTCCTCGGGCGGATCGGCCGTTGCAATCGCGACGAACATGGCGCCGCTTGCGACCGGCTCGGATCACGGCGGCAGCTTACGGATTCCGGCGTGTTACAGCGGTGTCGTCGGCTATCGCGCCACACCGGGCGTGGTACCGAACGAGCGGCGCATGGTCACGCAGACGAACTACAGCGTGCAGGGACCCATGGCGCGCAATGTGGCCGACGCGGCACTGCTGCTGTCGGTGATCGCGCAGCGCTCCGACGCAACGCGGCGCGATCCGATGGCGTTTCCGCTCGACGCCGCTGCATTCGCGACGCTCGAGCCGGTCGACCTGCGCGGTTTGCGAGTGGCGGTAACGGCAGACCTCGGCGGTGTGCTGGTTTCGGAGTCGATCCGGCGGACGTTTGCGGATCGCGTGGCGCGGCTGTCTCGGCTCGTTGGGCGGTGTGATCAGCATCCGATTGACCTGCGCGCGGCACCTGCTGTCGACTGGCACGTGCGGCAGGATCTGTTTGTCGCGCAGTACGCGCGCGAGGCCGCCACGTGGGATGACGGTTTCAATCCGAATGTTCGCGCCACGTATGCCGCCGCACTCGCCACTCCGATGGAAGCCATCGCGAAAGCGCGTCGCACGCAGATGGAGTTGTACCAGGCTTTTGCCGCGATCTACGACGACTACGACGTGGTGATCTGCCCCGGTGTATCGATTCCACCGTTCGAATGGAAGTATCTCAACCCGCGCGAGATCGATGGGGTTGCGGTGACGAACTATATGGCGTGGCTCGCGTTGACGTCGTCGATCACCGTGGTGGGCCACCCGGTGGTTGCGCTGCCGTGCGGCGTCGATGTAACCGGTACGCCCTTCGGCATTCAGGTGATCGGTGCGATGTACGGCGACCACACGCTGCTGCGCGCCGCCCACGCGCTGGAGCAGGCGTTCGCAGAGGATGCGGTACTCGCGCGTCCGCATCCGGACTTCGAGCAGCTGGCGACAACGACGTCACAGTGCCGCACGCTCGGGCGCACCGTGCAATTGTCCACAACCTGAATGAATACGATTGCCTCAGCCGGCGAGCGCTGCGTCGACGAACTCGAGGCGGTCGTTGCCGAAGAACATATCGCCGTCCACGAAAAATGTCGGAAGACCGAATGCGCCGCGCGCCAACGCCTCGTCGCAGTTCGCCTTCAGCCGCGATTTGATGGCATCGTTCTGCGTGCCGCGCATGATTTCGGCCGCGTCGAGATCGGCGCGCGCGAGTACCTCGGTCAACACCGCGGGGTCGGCGAGATTGGCGGCGTCGTTCCACATCGCGCGCCACATCATCTCGTGAAAGCGCGGGAATACGCCGGTGTCCTGCGCGATCAACGCGGCGCGCATCAGCGTGATGCTGCGCACCGGAAATGCCGGATTCGGCACGAACGGCACATTGAGCTTCGTCGCCCAGCGGCGCATGTCGGCGTTCATATACTTCATCTTGGCGGGCACCGTCGGCGGCGCCTGATTGCCGGACTCGACGATCAGCACGCCGAGAATCGCGGGCCGATAGCTGATCTGCGCGCCGCGTCGGGCGGCCATTGCAGGCAGCTGACAGTCCGCGAGGTACGAAAACGGACTGGAATAGTCGTAGAAGAACTCAACCGTTTTGCTCATTGCCGTCTCCCCCGATCCACGATGATAGCGATCATGTCAGGAAGCGCCGCGACCCGACACTACCGCCAGGCGCGCGTTGGGTTGGCCGCGCTGGCGGCCTTGATGCTTCTGCTGTCCGGGTGCACGAAACCGATCGACGCAACCGGAGAGCCTGACGTGGCGCGCGCAACGCCGGGCATGTTGTATTCGATCGAAACGGCCGGCGGCTATCCGGGCGTAGTGCTGCGCGCGTTGATCCGATGGCAGGGATTTGCCGATCAATTGCCGACGCGCTATGGCGTGTCGCTGTATCGCGTGCGCTATTGGACGCCGGGTGTTGACGGGAAACTCGTCGTGGCGTCGGGATTGATCGCGTTTCCGCGCGCTGCACGCCTGCGCGGCGTCGTCAGCTTCCAGCACGGCACGGCGTCGGAACGCGTGTCCGCGCCCTCGACGCCGGATCCAAACAACGGCGTACTCGCAGCGGCGGCGTTCGCGGGACAGGGCTATCTGCTCGTTGCTGCTGACTACATCGGTCTCGGTGACTCGACCGCGTGGCATCCGTACTTACATGCTGCGACGGAGGCGAGTTCGGTCATCGATCTGTTAGGCGCCGCGCGCGACGTGGCAGCCGCAGCCGGATTCGCTTGGCCCGATACGCTGCTGTTGACCGGCTTCTCGCAAGGCGGCCACGCGACGCTGGCGGTTCAGCGCGCACTGGAAGCGACACCGGTCAACGGACTGACAGTACGCGCATCGGCGCCGATCGCCGGACCGTTCGACCTTGCTGCTCTGTCGTTGCCGTTTGCGCTGGAGGGACATTCGCGCGCATCGAGTCTATATCTCGCCTATATGCTGAATGGATACGCCAACGCTTATGGTGAGGCGCTCGGCACCGCATTGCGCGAACCTTACGCGTCGACGGTGCCGTTGCTTTTTGACGGCAATCACGACGGTGACTCGATCATGGCGGGGTTGCCGCGCAATCCGCGCGAGATGTTCCACGACGAATTCCTTCGTACCTATGAGACCGGCGAGACCAACTGGCTGCGCGATCGGCTGGTCGAAAACGGACTCTACGATTGGTCGCCGCGCGCACCGATCCGGCTTTACTTCGGCTCGCTTGATGTCGACGTGTCGCCGCACGAGGCGGAGACGGAAGCAGCGCGACTGAAAGAACGCGGCGGCGATGTGTCGGCGGTAGATGTAGGTGCGTTCGATCACGATGGCTCGGTGCTGGCGGCAGTGCCGGTTCTACTCGAATGGTTCTCCGAACTTACTCCGAGTACGCCACCGTGAAGTGGGTGACGCCCCTCGACGAATTCGTCGCACTGCTGGCACGTTCTTTGGATGACGGCACGTTCGTCAAACTCACGCTCGGCAAGGGTCGGCGTGATGGATTGCGGCAGGCATTCGTGCGCCTGGTTACGATCCGCGGCGAACCGCACATCAGTATCTCGCTGCGTCGCGTGGACAAGGACATCACCGAGAACCATGCTGCCTCCAATGCCCCCGAGGCGATCCGCTCGCTGCTCGAAGGGAGCTTCGGCAACGCGCATCTGTTCACCACGCTGGCCGATATCGAATTGACCTCGAACAAGAAGGGCGAGGCGCGGTTGGCAACGCACAAGCCGACATTCTCCCAGCAGCTGCCGACGGATCACGACCGCCCAAAGCGCTACGTGCTCGATCCCGCGGAAGCGCCTTACCTGCGCGAGCTTGGAATCGTAGAAACGCTTGAGGAGCATGGCCGGGGGTGCGGGTCTTGAACTCTATCATCCCCGTCGCGTTTTGACGATGGTCGCACGCAAGACTACACGTGCAGGTCCTTCACTTCGTCGCTTGC
>JANLUG010000739.1:0-1205 GCA_031363335.1 Gammaproteobacteria bacterium | reverse complement strand
CTTCGCCGCGAGCGTCAGCAGTGCAGCGTCGTCGGGCGACAGCCGCGCCGCGCGGGCAAGCGCCGTTTCGAATGCGCGACATTCGGCGCTCGTCGGGTCGTCGCCGGTCAGCACCAGCAACACCACGCGCGTGAACGGCTGCTCGATCAGCTGCGTGACGTCGTGGCCGCGGTAGCTCAATCGACCGCGTTCGCCGTCGACCAGCGAGATTTTCGTGACGTCCACTTCGACGCCTTCCAGACCCTTCGGCACTTCCATTGAGAGCTTGCGCATGCTGAATCCCGCCCACGTTTGTTCTGCCCGACACTACGCCCGCCGAGTGGGTGCGGCGAGCGCGATCGGCTAATGCCCGTATGCGTCGCGCTTAAGTATCAGCACGCCTGATGGCGCGATAAGTGGTACGCCCCGTTGCACTGTGGTGTAGTCGCGCGAAGGGGGGAGAAGACATGCAGATCGAGCGACACGAAATCCGCGTGCTGTCGGCGGTAATCGAAGAAGGGGGGTTCAGCCGCGCGGCCGAACGGCTGAACGTATCGCAGTCGGCCGTCAGCCAGGCGATCGCGAGCCTGGAACACAAGCTGAACACGGCATTACTGGTGCGCGGCCGCGTGCCGCACCTCACCGAAGCCGGTCTGCGCCTGTTCCGGTTCGCGCAGACCATGATCAACGAAGAGCGCAACGCGCTCGACGACATCCAACAGATCCGGCAGGGCGCGTTGTCCACGCTGAATCTTGCGATGAACAGTCTCGTCAACAAGTTTTACGGCAAGTCGCTGCTCCTGAAGTTCTGCGAGCGTAATCCGTTGACGCGGCTGAAGCTCGACGTAGCGCCGAGCCGTGAGATCGTCTACGGCGTGGACGAAGACCGATGGGAACTCGGCTTCGGCCCGTTTCAGCACCAGATGCCCGGACACTTCGTGCAGCGCGGTTGTTTCGACGAGCAGCGGGTTCTGGTTGCGCACAAGTCGCACCCGCGTTTCGAAGCGCTGATCAACGAGCCGATGAAAGTGCTCGGCGAAGTCACGCTGATCACGTCGTATCTCGATGAAGCAACGAAGCGCCCCGGCCACGAACGGTTGCGCGACTGGTTCGCGAGCATCTGGGAAGTGAGTCATCTCGAACTGCGCCTTGCGTTACTCGAGGCCGGCAAGGGCGTGACATTTCTTTCGGATCGATTGCTCGGCGAGCTCGACGGCTTCGTCGCG
>JANLUG010000956.1:0-2507 GCA_031363335.1 Gammaproteobacteria bacterium | reverse complement strand
AGCGAAGAAGCGATCCGCGCGACTGTGCGCGCGCTGCGCGGTCGCACGACGGTGCTGATCATCGCGCATCGACTCTCGACTGTGATCGAAGCCGATCGCATCGTCGTTCTCGATGCGGGTAGCGTCGTTGCGGAGGGCTCGCACGACGAGTTGCTCAACACGAGTCCGCTCTACCGCGAGTACGCGCGGATTCAGCTCGCGGGAAGCGATTCGTTCGGCAGCGTGCACCCGCTTCCTGGTGCAGCTGCGCGACGCTGATCGCTGACGCGTTTGAACTGTCGCGGCTAACTCGCTGATTCTCTGATGTGGTCGATGTCCTGATATTTTCCGCACGTCAGTGCGGTGTCGCGCTTACAGACAGTTCCCTTAAGCCGCAAAAGGGGTAAACTACCGAACCTTGCGGACGGATCAGGGAGAACCAGGTGGGACCGTTGAACGGCCTGCGAATCATCGAGCTTGCAGGCATAGGGCCGGGCCCATTCTGCGGCATGATGTTGTCCGACATGGGTGCCGAAGTGATACGAGTCGATCGCCTGACGGGTGCATCGAGTCGGCCGAAAGACATCCTCGCGCGTAACCGCCGTTCCATCGCAGTCGATCTGAAGAAACCCGAAGGCGTCGAGGTGGTGCTGCGCCTGTGTGAATCCGCTTCAGGCCTATTCGAAGGCTTCCGTCCCGGTGTGACGGAACGGCTGGGCCTCGGCCCCGACGACTGCATGGGTCGTAATTCGAAACTGGTTTACGGTCGCATGACGGGCTGGGGCCAAGACGGTCCAATGGCGCAAGCCGCCGGCCACGACATCAACTACATCGGGCTGTCCGGTGCGTTGCATGCAATAGGTAGGCCGGGTGCGAAGCCCGTACCGCCCCTCAATCTGGTTGGTGATTTCGGCGGCGGCGGTATGCTGCTCGCGTTCGGCATGGTATGCGGCCTGCTTGAAGCGCAGCGATCGGGCAAAGGCCAGGTCATCGACGCCGCGATGGTGGATGGCGCCGCCACATTGATGGCGATGTTCTTCACGTTCCGCGCCACCGGCGGGTTCACCGACAAGCGCGGCACCAATCTGCTCGACGGCGGTGCACACTTCTACGACACGTACGAAACCAGCGACGCCAAACACATCTGCATCGGCTCGATCGAACCGCAGTTCTATGCGCTGCTGCTGGAAAAAGCCGGCCTCGATCGCGAACGCTTCAAGCCGCAGATGGATGCGAAGCAATGGCCGGCGCTCAAAGAAGAACTGACGCGCGTGTTCAAAACGAAGACGCAGGCGCAGTGGTGCGAAATCATGGAAGGCAGCGATGTCTGCTTTGCGCCGGTGCTGTCGATCTTCGAAGCGCCCGACCATCCTCACAATGTTGCGCGTAACAGCTTCGTCACCATCGACGGTGTCGTACAGCCGGCTCCGGCGCCGCGCTTCAGCCGCACTAAGGCGGAAATCTCCCACGGCGCCCGACGCCCCGGTGAGGATTCCCAGAGCGTTCTCAAAGACTGCGGATTCTCAGCGCAGGAAATCAAGTCGCTGCAGACGTCAGGCATCGTCCCTGCAGTGTGAATCGGGTGGAACCACGTACTTAACGAGGTAAAGGAATGAGTGTCGAACTATTGGATACCCCGCGGTTTCACGGTTACCGCGTCCGACGACAAATCAACGGCAAGACGTACCAGGAATACTTCTCGCTGAAGGAAGACGGCAAACGCATTCGCGGCTCGAAGCGAGCTTCGATCAAGAAGCAGGCGGACGCTCGCGATACGGAACTCGCCCGTAGCCAGCTCGGCGCCAAAGAAAAAGCGGCGCGCGAAGTATATGTCGACGACAAAGGTCGCGTGCGCGGCATTCTGTTCCGCATGAAGACCGAGAAGAGCGGCACCAAGACGCCGGTATTTCAGATCGGCATCATGTCGACGCTCGAATCGAAAATCGTCAACACGACGGTATCGATCAACCTGCACGGCCTGAACGGCGCGTGGGGCAAGGCGGTGGAGTTTTACGCCAAGCACAAGAAGATCAATCGCAAGTCTGCGTCCTACAAGCAGCTGATGAAGGCGAAGCCTTCGAATGCCGATCTGCAGAAGTTGATGAAGAGTCGGCCGCGGCGCGGCTGATCTCGCGAGTGCCTTGGGACGCAACGCGGGCGTAACGCCGCTTTAGTCGCAAGGAACCATGAGCTACGCAAGCGAATATCGTCGGTCGATCGATGACCCCGAGGGTTTCTGGCGCGAGCAGGCGCGGGGCATCGAGTGGTTCGACTTTCCGAAGACGATCCTCGATCAAGATCCGAACGGTGCATCGCGCTGGTTTCGCGGCGGCAAACTCAACACGTGCTGGCTCGCGCTCGATCGCCACGTCGAACACGGACGCGGCGATCAGACGGCGCTGATCTACGACTCTCCTGTCACCGGCACCGTTCGCCGATTCAGCTTTTCCGAATTGCGCGATTGGGTTGCGCGCGTTGCCGGCGGTCTTGTTGCACTCGGCGTACGCCAAGGCGATCGCGTCATCATC
>JANLUG010000933.1:0-1146 GCA_031363335.1 Gammaproteobacteria bacterium | reverse complement strand
CCAATCAGCCAGAGACGACCGTCGCTGGCGGGTGTGGTTCCTCGACCTGCCTACCGCCTGACGCGCACGCCGACGCGGAACTCGTCGACGTCGTAGTCGCTGGCGGGCGAGCTCGAGGTGAAGTGGGTGTGCTGGTAGCGGCTGAACAGTAAGTCAAAGGCGCGTCGATCTCCCTTCTGAACCCGTCGTACGAGTTCCTTGTCCGTATCCTTGGCCACGCCTAGTGGTTCCTCACGTAACGTTTCGTTCCTGCTACTGTTCACGTTTGTTGTTCACAGTTCACCGGGCGAAGCTCTGACCACGCAACTATGGGGATGGGACCGCGCGGGGCGCATATTCTGCCGTCAGACCGTGGTTTATACTAGCCCGCCCGACCCAAGCAGCAGTCCGGAATACGACACGAGTGGGTGAACGCAATCGGCACGACGTACTGATCATCGGCAGCGGTGCAGCTGGGCTCGCCGCCGCGCTGCATCTGTCTCCGCATGCACGCATCGCCGTACTTTCAAAGGATGAACTCGATTCGGGTTCGACCGACTGGGCACAAGGCGGCATCGCCGCCGTCACAGACCCCGCAGACAGCGAATACGAACACGTGCAGGACACCCTGCACGCAGGCGCCGGACTGTGTCGTGAAAAAACCGTCTGGCATGTGATATGTCACGCACGCGAGGCCATTGCCCAACTCATTCGCTGGGGTGTGGCATTCGATCGCGACGGTAACGACTTCCATCTGACGCAGGAAGGCGGCCATTCGTTCCGCCGCGTATTGCACGTTGCCGACGCAACCGGCCACGCGGTCTCGTCCAACCTCATTCGAGAGGCGCGCGCGGCAAGCAACGTCGAACTGTTCACGAACCATGTCGCCATCGATCTGATCACAACCGCGAAACTCGGTGCCGCAACCAACCGTTGTGTCGGCGCGTACGTCTACAACCAGAAAACCGACCACGTCGAAGTATTCGACACCCAGATCGAGCTGAATCAAACCAGCAATGTGCTGATCGTCAGCTATCTGGCGACGAACAAACGGATCGGCGACCCTGCGTTCGATCCGATCCCCGAGTTCATTTCGATTCACGACAATCGGATCTCTGCCGGCGGCACGCGGCCCACCGGCCGGATCGCCGAACTGCTCAAACCGGC
>JANLUG010000929.1:0-3194 GCA_031363335.1 Gammaproteobacteria bacterium | reverse complement strand
GAGTATCAATACTTCACTTATCCGTTGCCGGCGCGCGTGGCCGCTTTGCGCACGGCGCTGTACGCGCCGCTCGCCGACATCGCGAATCGCTGGAACGAAGCGATGCGCGTGGATACGCGCTATCCGACCGATCACGCCGCGTACCTCGCGCGCTGCCATGAGGCCGGCCAAACGCGGCCGACGCCGCTGGTGCTGAGATACGGCGAGGGCGACTACAACTGCCTGCACCAGGATCTATACGGCGAACACATATTCCCGCTGCAGGTCACCATTCTGTTGTCCGATCCTGCAGAAGATTTCACGGGCGGCGAGTTCGTGCTCACCGAGCAACGGCCGCGCATGCAGTCGCGCGTGGAGGTGGTGCCGCTGCGTCACGGCGACGGCGTGGTTTTCCCGGTTCAGCGCCGGCCGGTACGTGGCACGCGCGGTGTGTATCGTGTGACACTTCGTCACGGCGTGAGTCGAGTGCGTTCAGGCAATCGCTACACGCTCGGGATCATCTTTCACGACGCGCGCTGACGGCTACGTACTGGACTCATGCTCATCCCTCGCATCGAACTGATCGTTGTTCTCATTGCGGTTCTGTTCGCTGCGATGGCTGCGCTGTGCTGCGCGGGCACGCACGGGCACGCAGGTCGCGTTTCCGAATCACGACGACGAATTCCACAACGTGTTTTCGTATTCGCGCGCGAAGCGGTTCGATCTCGGCCGGTTCCGAAAGGATGAACAGAGCCCGCTGATCACGTTCGACCAGCCCGGCCTCGTGAAGACATTTCTTCCGTCCGAGGAAACACTCGATTGGCGCGTCACTGTCGTTGCGGGTGAGACGGTTCGAACGTGCGCGGTTCGTTGGTGCCGCGCAGCGGCGCGATAACCAACGGCTCTGCCAAGGTGCAAGTCGGGTTCATCGAACTGACGCGAGGCGAACAACCGTCGGTTGCGTATCGGATCATGTCCACGCCGATCGCGAACTTCGACACGGTGGTAGGTACGCGCTGCCGCCGCTGCAGTTGAAAGGCTTTGCAGAGCCGGTAGTGGCCTTTGCACAGGATTTTCTGGACGATATCGATCGCGGCACCTCGCGAGGGACAACCCGATGATCACCGCGCCGCTGATCTACGAAGGCGTGCTGCCGATGACGGATCACAGCGCACCGGTGAGCGAGGCGGCTTTCGCGTCGCGGCGCAACACGGTGGACAAGCAGCGCGACTGGGTGCCGATCGTGTGGGGACCGTCACGGGTCACATGCGTTGGCATCCGTCGGAGGCGTGGTGGTTCGGCGGATCTGCGAGCCGGGGGCCGTATCTGCAGGACGACGCGAAGCCGACGCTGCCGGCCGGCAAGGCGACCGCGCAAGTGTGGGTGGGCGCGCGCTGGAATCAATCGTGGTTCGACGACGCGCCCGGTCTCGACGTATCGTGGAACCGCGACATGCGTCGGTTCGATCTCGCAGTGGGTTATCGGCACACGGCGCATCTCGAAGTGAAGGCGCAGTACAGTCTCTCGGATCAGGCCGGACGGGAGATTGACGACGAACATCTGTTCGCCGCGCAATGGGTGCTCTGGCTGTCGCGTTGTTAGTCGTAGAGGACACACATGGTCTCGGCTCAAGAAGCGCTTGAACGTCTGCGAGAAGGAAACCGGCGCTTTGCCGCGAACATCGAAGGCGGCACCGCACCCGCGCATCAGCCGCGCCGCGATGCGTTGCCGGCGGACCGGATGCCGTTTGCGATCATCCTCGGCTGTTCCGACGCGCGCGTGCCGGCGGAAATCGTCTTCGATCAGGGTCTTGGCGATCTGTTCGTCATCCGCGTCGCCGGCAACATCGTTGCGCCGTCGCAGGTCGGCAGCGTGGAGTTCGCGGCGTCGCGTTTCGGCACACGCCTGGTGGTCGTGCTCGGGCACTCACAGTGCGGCGCAATTCTCGCGACGCTCGAAGAACTGCAGCAGCCGGCCGAAAATCAATCGAAGAACCTCAGTTCGATCGTCGACCGTATCCGCCCCTCTGTCGAAGTGTTGATGCGGACGGAACTGCGCAACGATCTGAATGTTCTCGTGAAGCACGCCGTGCGCGCGAACGTGGGCGCATCGGTGGATCATCTGCGGCACGGCTCCGATATTCTCGAGCAACTGATCCGCAACGAGGGCCTGCGCGTGGTCGGCGCCGAGTATTCGCTGGAAACCGGCGTCGTCGAGTTCTTCGACTACGTCAATGCACCGCCGAGAAAACAAACCTGACGAGAGCGATTGCCATGAACGGCTCGATCCGATGATCACCCTCTATGGCACTTCGAAGTCGCGTGCGAGCCGATCGATGGTTGCGCTGGAGGAACTCGGTCTTGCGTACGCGCACGTGCCGCTGTTTCAGAACGGCATGACTGCGGCGGATCGCGACGAGTTGACGAAGCTGAATCCAAACAGTCGCATTCCCGTGCTCGACGACGACGGTTTCATTCTGTAGGAGTCGATGGCGATCAATCTGTATCTCGCCGACCGTTGCGGCGGTCCGTTGTGGCCCAACGGCGTGCACGAGCGCCGTCCGGTGTATCGGTGGAGTTTCTGGGTCGAGGCGGCAGTGAGTCGGTGACCTCGATCCGGCCGAACACGATCTACCGGCACTGAGTGCATGGTTGAAGCACTGCGTCTCGCGACCGTCCTGGGTGAAGCTGCGTGAGTTCCGGTAGCCGAACGCACCCATCTATTTGGCACTGGCCTGGGGTGCGAGCCGCGGATCCATCTTCAAGCCGTCGATCACGATGCCGAACGCGGCGGGCCGACGTCCCGATGCGATGTATGCGGCGATTCGCGGCCGTGCCTGAAACGCGCGATGGAAGGTGAATAGCGACGGTCGCGCAGCCAATGCCGCCGGAAACAGGGCATCGACCTCGTCCAGATATCGATAGGCGACGAAGTCGACGTACGACAGCGTGTGGCCGGCCCAGTACGTCGGCGTCGGTGACGTTCGGGTAAACCACCGCTCGAGGTCGAGCAGCGTTTCCGCGAGCGGACCTCGCTCGAATGTCTCGAGTTTCGCCTTGTAGTCCGGTTCCCAGTAGAGCGTCCACAGCTTCTCGATCGCTTCGTTCACTGCCTCGGCGCCTACATCGCAGTCGATTCGCTCGCGCTCATCGCGGCCGTAGAGGCCGCGCGTGCGTGCGATGTGTCGATAGATCGCCTGCGTCTGCGCGAACCGC
>JANLUG010000920.1:0-2610 GCA_031363335.1 Gammaproteobacteria bacterium | reverse complement strand
CCCATGTTGAAGTCTTCGACCGCGACAATCATGAAGATGTCGAGGTCGTACTCCCGCCCATACACCTCTTCGTCCCAGCGCATCGCGCGCTTCAACGCGCCCATCGCATAATCACACTGCGAGATATTGTGCGGCTCGGAGTAGATGCGCAGTTCCACTCGCCGTCCCGACGCAGTGACGAATTCGTCGCGCAGCAATGCGAGGTCGCCGGCAACGAGCGCGAACAGATAGCTGGGCTTCGGGAACGGATCTTCCCAGGTGATGCTGCGACGTCCGTCGGCAAGTATACGTTCGTCTATGGGGTTACCGTTCGACAACAGCACCGGATACGCGGGGTCGGCGATGATCGTAGTGGTGAACATCGCGAGCACGTCCGGACGGTCGAGGTAGTACGTGATCTTGCGGAACCCTTCCGCTTCGCACTGCGTACAATACATGCCGCCCGATCGCCCACCCGATTTGTACAAACCTTCGAGCGCTACGTTCTGGTCCGGGTGGATGCGCGTCACGATGTTCAACTCGCACGCTTCCGGTAGATCGAACAACGTCAGCGATTCGTCGTCGCTCTGGTATTCGTTGCTCGTCAGCAAGCGGCCGTCCACCGCGACCGACACGAGTTCGAGATCCTGCCCATCGAGCCGCAGCGTCGACGCGGCGCCGTTGCGCCGCACGCTGAGCCGCGACGTCACCTGCGTGACACCCTCCTGCAGATCGAATTCGAGCCGCGTATCCGTGATTACGTGATTCGGCGGCTGGTATTCCGACAGCCGGATCGCTTTCGGTTGTGCATCCTTCATCAGAACAGCTCCATTTGACCGTGCACGTCCAGCGCGACATCGGCAGCCCGCGCGACTTCGACATGATACGAGTTATGCCGGCGCACATTGAACACGCCGCTGTCGAACATCAGATATTGCCCCTTGATGCCCAGCAGCCTTCCGCCGATCGCGATGCCCGGTTCCAGCGTCAATCCGACCGGCGGCCCTGCATAACTCGTCACGGGATATTCGAACCGGACCGGCGCGGGGTCGGCGACCCACGACAGCGCGCCAGGAAATCGCGACTCCAGTTCCGCGAGCGCGGCGGCGGCCTCGCTGCGCAATCGCCCGGCGAGGGCCACGAGATCCACTTCGAGCGCGTCGCGGCCGACGAGATTGCGCCAGACGGTGCGATCGCTGACGTGACGCGCAAGGGCGGCTTCCACACAACCGGCCTGGTGGCGGCTCTGCGTATTCATGATCACGACCGCCTGCGTCGCGCCCTGATCGAGCCAGCGCATCGGCACGTTTGCAGGCGAGGTGATGCCGACCTTCGCGCCGGCGGAGTTCGCGAGGTATACCACGTGCGGTTGCATGCAGAAGCCCTCGCCCCATGCCGGCTCCCGACACGTTCCTGCGGCGTAGTGGCAACGATCGGGACTGACGACGCACAGGTCGCAGAGCGCCAGCGTCTTGAAACACGGGTAGCAATAGCCGTCGCCGTAGCTCTTCCGCGTGACGTTGCCGCAGTGCTGACAGGTAATCCGCCCGTCGAACCGAATCGCCAGCGTCTGCCCCAACAGGTCGCTCAAGGGGATCGCCGCGGCGCCGAGCGAAAGCACGTAGCTCACCGGCGTGCTCGGCACACACTGCATCGAATGCAGCACGCCGGCGCCCAACGATTCGACGATCTCAAACTGCATCGTTCGCTCGATTCGGGCGCCACAGCAAAGCTACGGCGACGCCGATACCCAGACCGACCCAATGCACCGTGTTGGCGATGTACAGGCCGAACGACTCAGTGACGCCGCTGCTCATCAGCACGAGCATGATCACCACACCGATGCTGAACGACGGATGTACCTGCCACGCCGGTGCCGCGTCGAAGCGGCCGCGCACCGCCACGTATGCGAACAGACCATACGCAACCCCGGAAAGGCCGCCGAACAACGGTGCCGACGTGACGACAAACTGCGCGACGTTGCTCGCCACGGCGACGAGCAACGTAAGCCACAACAACACGCCGGAGCCGGCACCTCGTTCGATGCGTCGCCCGAACTCGATGACGACGGCCGCGTTGAACAACAGGTGCACCACGCCGAAGTGAATGAAGATCGGCGTGACGAGGCGCCAGACCTGCCCGCTCATCAAGGCGCCCGAAAGCGTCCCGAAGCGCAGATCACCCCCGCTCCCGTCGACCGGCACGATGGTCAGCCACGGCAGCAGCGGGCCGAGCGATCCGCTATCGATACCGAACGTCGCGGGAAAACACAGCAGCGCAAGCGTCATCAACGCCGTCACCACCGGATAGCGCCGCAGCAGCGGCATCCACGGCGTTCGAACGCGCGGCGGTTGCGGCAGCCATTGCAGTGCCAGGCGACCATCACGCCAAGCGGCGTAGTCGGTCCGCACACGCGCCGCATCGTGTTCGCTCGCTACTTCCAGTACCTGCTGTCCATGTTCCTCGAAAACACGGTGGCCCACGCGCTGCTGCGCGAGATAGGTGCAGAACATCGCCAGGTCGATGTCGGCTGCCAACGTGAGCGCGCGAACGGTACTCACCGCGAGGGACAACTCCGGATTGTGGTGTAAACTCGGTTCACCCTAAGTGCACCTCACATCGCCATGCAAG
>JANLUG010000897.1:0-7748 GCA_031363335.1 Gammaproteobacteria bacterium | reverse complement strand
CAAAACTCCTAACAACACGACAAGGGTGCGGCTGACGGGTGTCATCCTCGAAGAGCAGGTCGAGCTGACGCTGGCAGAGGTCAGCCGCAGCTGTGCGGTTCACGCCGAGTACATCATCGAACTGGTAGAGGAGGGGGTGCTTGCGCCGGTTGGGCGCGATCCTCGAGCGTGGCGTTTCACCGGGGGGCAAATGCGCCGTGCGAGCATCGCCTTGCGCCTGCAGCGGGATCTCGGCGTCAATCTGGCCGGTGTGGCGCTTGCGCTCGAGTTGCTCGACGAGCTGAACGCGCTGCGCCTTAGTCGTAACTCAGGAATCCCTGACTGAACGCGACCTGATCGTCCTGGGTGACGACCCGGAAGAACAGCGTGCCGGCTTCGTTTCCCGATACCTCCAGCGTCAACGTCGACGGCATCGCGCGCTGCTCGTTACTTCGGCGGACGCGCGAGGAACACTTCGATCTCGACCAGCATGCCGGGTGCGGCGAGACCCGCCACCTGCACAGTGGAACGCGACGGCAGATTCGGTTGTTCCTTCGTACCGAAGTACTGACTGTATGCCGCCATGAAGCCGGGGAAGTCCATGCGTCCGGTAGTCGGATCGCCGACGAGATACGCTGTCATCGCGACGACGTCGCCGAAGCCGAGGCCGAGCGAGTCGAGCGACTCCTTCATCCGGCCGAACACCGACAGCGCCTGGGTTTTTGTGTCGCCCCAGTATGCCGGCGTGCCCTGTTCCGCGGTCGCGTTCGCCGGTGCCGGCGTGAGGCCGCTGTGGAATATCAGCGAATATCCGGCAGGCACTTCGACGGCGCGCGCAATCGGGAATGTCGAGCCGCCGCCGAGCGGCGAGCGCGTGATGCCGTCGGCCGCAATGGCCGCGCTGCTGAGCAGGAGCGATACAAATGTAGCGATCAGATGTTTCATCGAACTCTCTCCATGGTCGATTGGATCAGTGCAGCGAATTGATGTAGGCCACGACGTCGGCAATCGCCGCATCGTCCACGAGAACGGCTACCAACGGCCGCATCGTGGCGCCGTGGACGTCGTCTTTGTGCGTGCCGCGGCGTCCGTCGCGGTAGTTGCGAATCTGCGTCGCGAGATACCAGTCGTTCTGGCCGGCCAACGCGGGTGCTGCGAGTGCTTCGTTACCGTGGCCAGCAGCGCCGTGGCACGCCGCACACGCTGCGTAAAACGTTGCGCCGCGACTGCTATTGCCTTCGATCGTCACAGGCGGTGCGATAGGTGTGAAGGTGGCGACGAACTGTGCCGCGCGCGCCGTCGATGCCTCGTTAGGAAGTTCGCCCGCAACCGGCCGCATCTCGTGGCCCGGCATGTCGGCCGGGTCTGCGCCGCGCCAACCGGCGCGAAATGCCGCGAGTTGTGCCTCGATGTACCACTTCTCCATGCCGGCGATCTTCGGCGCCTGGATCGCGGCGTTGCCGAGGGCCTCGGTGCCGTGACACGTCATGCAGTACGTGAAGTCTTCCGAATCGGCCGCGTGCGCAGCAACCGCCAAGGCAACGTACGCCAACAGCGTTAAGGCGCGCGTCATGCGAGGCTCCCGGGTTGCGCTGCGCGTTCGCGCCGGTCGATATCCGCAATCGCATGCAACGAAGAGTGAATCGCGCCTTCCTGCCAGCCGGGATGCAGGCTGACCTGATCGCCCATCAGATAATGATTGCCGACCGGCGCCTGCAGCCGCGCGAACCACTGTTTGTACAGCGCCTCGTTCCACTCGGCCGCGCAGCCGAGCATGTGATTCATGCGATGCCACGCGACGCTGACGCCGCCTTCGATGTATCGCCGATACTCGGGATGGATCTTTTCGCCCTGGCTGATTGCGAGCTCCAGGCGCTCCGGCGGCGACAGATCGGCGAACCGGTCGCTCGCATTCCCGCCGAATGTATATGCAGCGAGCAATACGCCTTTCTTGCGGTGGATGCCGTGGTTCGGATACCAGATCTGCATGATGTCCTGCGCGGTCCAGCTGATGCCGCCGTAGATCTGTTCGCGTTCCCAGAAGCGCTCGCTCGCCTGCAGGCCGAGCTTGAACAGCTTGCCGCGGCCGACCGCCGTGAATGCGCCGCTGTAGTCGGCTGGGAAATTGTTTGGTATGCCGGCGAGCAGCTGCATCGGGATGCAGTTGAGGCAATAGTCGGCGGAGATCTGTTCGCGTTTGCCGCGCGCGCGATACACCACGTCGATGCCGGCGTCGCGCACCATCACCGATTCGACCTGCGCGCCGATCTGAACGCGGCTGCCGACTTTCGTCATCAATGCGTCGACCACTTTGTCCATGCCGCCGACCGGCTCCATCATCATCGGCGCCTGGTCCACGCCCTCGGCGAAATTCATGTTCGATTGCCAGAAGCTCGATTTCAGCAGCTCGCTGAAATCGAGCACGCCTTTGTGTTGCGGCGGATCAACCATGCCGGCGTTCAGATAACCCGCGCGCGACGAGCCGTGATAGAGGTGGTTCTCGTCGAGATCGCCGTAGGCGCGCAGGAACCCGATCAACCGTTCCGTGTCGGCGGCGTCGAGCGGCGCATCGATCGTGTGAGCGGCGAGACCTTTCGCCAACAGCTCGGACATAAATCCACGCGCGTCGGTGACGTATTCGCGATTGCGCACCGGGCGACCGCCGAACATCGCGTCGTCCTGCACCCAGGCGTTGTGGTTGTCGTTGACGAACGGCGCCAACACGACGCCTAGCTCGCGGCAGTAGTCGAGCAAGCGCTCGTGCGTGCTCGGAATGCGGGCCGGGCCGGCATTCAGATACAGATCGGGGTCGTCGTCGAACGGGCAGATTTGAGCGTGGCCGAGTTCGTCCACCTTGTCGCCGTGCCGCAGCGTGAGGTTGCGTCCGCCGGCGCGGTGCGATGCTTCGAGTACCGTGCACTGGTAACCGGCGCGGCCGAGTTCGTATGCGGCTACCAGCCCCGAAATGCCGGCACCGAGAATCAAAACGGTGCGGCCGCCGCGCGCCGGCGCCAAAGCCGGGCGTGCCGCACTCGCAAAACTCGGAATGAGGCCGAGCGCGGAGCCGAGCCGATACATCGCGGTGGAGCCGCCGGCGGCACCGACACTCATGAGGAGGCGGCGCCGCGACCAGGCCGGCGTGTTGGGTCGATCGGACATCAAGGGAATCTCGATGAGAATATCGGTACAGCGTACCGAGTCGCACCTAGTTCCTGCCACAGGCACGGGCGATAGACTCGCTAGCCGTGTCATATAGATCCATCTGAGCGGGCACTCAGAGCCAAACGTGTCATCTTCGAACATGGACGATGGCCTCGAACACAATCCGCTCGTCTCGCGAAGCGCGCTCGCAGCGCAACATCGAGCGGCGTATGCGTGGGCGCTGTCGCTCACGGGATACGACGATGCTGCGGCGGCCGATGTGATGCAGCAGAGTTATCTCGCAATCGTCGAAGGCCGCGCGCGGTTCGCGAATCGCTCGACGTTGAAGACGTGGTTGTTCGGCGTGGTGCACAACAGCGCGCGCCGTTTGCATCGGCACAATCGTCGCGAACTCGCGATGGTGGCGCGCTTCGCCGCCGAACCGCGCGCCGCCGAGACGAACCGCAGCGAAACGAACGGCGCCGATCGCGACACGTCGCTGACAGCGGCGCTCGCGACATTGCCGCGGCGTCAGCGCGACGTGCTCGAACTTGTTGCGTACGCGGATTTCACGCTCGACGAGGTTGCCGTCGTGCTCGGCATCTCGCTCGGCAGCACCCGCACCCACTATCACCGCGCGAAGGTTGCGCTGCGCGCACACCTGGAGTCGCCATGACGGCGGATGACGAACTCGACGCAAGTCTACGCGCGCGTATTCGCAGGCACTTCGACCGTGCCGCGGCTGCGCATGCGGCGCCTGCCTTCGACGCAATGCTGGCCGCAGCCGAGTCCGCCGCGAGCCAACCGCGGCGTCGGTGGGCCGTTGTGGCGGGCGCCCTCGCAGCATCGTTGGCGGTCGCGATCGCACTGCAATTGCGGCCTGATGCCGACGCGCCGCTCATCGCCGAACTGAGCGCCACCACGTACTGGACGGCGCCGAGCGATCGGTGGCCGATGGCGCGGTCTGCCGACTATCTCGGCCTGCCGCGATTCGATGACATGAACACTGAGCTCGACGAGGTGCAAGGATGGTTCTGATGCGTACCTGGATCGCGATCGTTACGGTCGCCGCCATGCTGGCGGCGGTACCTGCAGGCGCGGCGGACCCCGATCCGTTCGGCGGCCGGCTGCTGCCGATCGAACTGGTGATGGCGTTTCGCAAGCAGATCGACCTGACCGCCGACCAAAACAAGCGAATGGGCGCACTGGTCGTCGAATTGCAGCAGAACGTCGCAGGTAAACAGTGGGAAATGCAGTCGACGTTCACGGATCTGCTCGAAGCACTCGATCAGAATCCGATCGAGGAACAACGCACGCTCGATCTCGCGAAACACGCGATCGACGTCGAGAACCAGATCAAAGTGGAGCAACTGCGGATGTTGATCCGGCTGCGCAACATACTGACCGACTCGCAGGTGGAATTTCTGCGCGGCCGGCTCGCCGCCGGGTGGAAGAAGGAGTAACCGATGCGCTGTAAGTTACGGACCACGCTGTATACCGCAACGCTGCTGTCGATCGCCGCGTGCGGCGGCGGCGGCGGTGGGGAGAGCGGTGTTCCACCGCCGCCTCCACCTCCCTCAGGACCCACCGCGGCACAACTCGCGTCGGCCGCAAAACTGCTCGATGTAACGACTTTCGGCGCCGACTACGCGCAAATCGATGAAGTGGCGCGACAAGGCAACGTTGCGTGGCTCGAGCAACAGTTCACGCTGCCGCCGAGCACGCATCTGCCGATCGTGCAGCGCTACCTGACGCAGTACGGATTCGACATCAACGCGAATCCGCCGCCCGGTACGTTCCGCCGTTTCGCATGGTGGGAACAGACGCTCACCGCGCCGGATCAGCTGCGCCAGCGCATCGCGTATGCGTTGACGCAGGTCTTCGTGGTCTCCGACAACGTCGACGTGATCTTCATCAACCCGCTCGCGCTGTCGAGCTACTACGACATGCTGCTCGCGAACGCGTTCGGCAACTTCCGCGATCTGCTGAAGGCGGTGACGCTGCATCCGGTGATGGGCGTGTATCTGAGCCACGTCAACAACGCGAAGGCGAATCCCGCAACGAATACCTTTCCCGACGAAAACTATGCGCGCGAAGTGATGCAGCTGTTCTGCATCGGGCTGTTCGAGTTGAACGCCGACGGCAGCCAGAAGCACGACAGCGGCGGTAATCCGATTCCGACCTACGACAACGCCGACATTCAGGAATTCGCGAAGATCTTCACCGGCTTGAGTTATGGGCCCGCACAAGCGGGCGGCGCGAGCTTCTTCGGCAATCCGAATCCGGTGCTGCACGTGCCGATGCAGATGTTCGAGGCATTCCACGACACCGGCGCGAAACATCTGTTGAACGGCGCTGTCGTACCGGCCGGGCAGAGCGGCATGCAGGACATCGACGCCGCGGTCGACAATCTGTTCAACCACCCGAACGTCGGCCCGTTCATCGGCCGTCTGCTCATTCAACGTCTCGTCACCTCGAATCCGTCGCCTGCCTACATCGCGCGTGTGTCGGCCGCGTTTGCGGGCAACGGCACGAGCGTGCCGAGGGGCGACATGAAGACGGTGTTGCGTGCCGTTCTGCAAGATCCCGAAGCGGCCAGCGGCATACATCTGCGCGAACCGTTCCTGCGTTACGTGGCGCTGAACCGCACGCTGCACGCGACGAGCAGCGACGGTACCTATCCGGCGCTCGGCTACCTCGGCCAATTCCTGCTGCAGCAAAACGTGCTGAGTGCACCGAGCGTGTTCAATTTTTACTCACCGAACTTCGCGCCGCCCGGCGAACTCGGCCAGGCCGGTCGCGTTGCGCCCGAACTGCAGATCACCACCGATTCGACAATCGTCGGCTATGCGAATCTCGTTGCGTATTCGTTATACGGTCAGCAATCGATCGATACGCCGAGCGGCTTCCCGACCATCCAGCTCGATCTGAGCGATCTCGAAGCGCTCGCAGACGATCCGGTCGCGCTGGTCGATCGGATCGATCTGGTATTCACAGACGGCGCGATGGATGCGGCGACGAAGACGGCGATCCGCAACGCGATCTCGCCGATCGCCAACGACGCGCCCGGACGGACGCGGCTCGCGTTGTATCTCGCGTTGATATCGCCGGCTTACGTGGTGGAGGGTTAACTGATGACGCACTTCTCACGACGGCGTTTTCTGCAGCATTCGGTTGCGGTCGGTGTTGCCGCGGCAACCCAGCTGAACACGCTCGGTCGTATTGCGCACGCGGCAGGCGGTGACGACTACAGGGCGCTCGTCTGCATTCTGCTCGCCGGCGGCGCCGATTCGTTCAACATGCTGGTGCCTTACGACACCAGTCGGTACGCGGAATATGTCGGCTTCCGTTCCGACCTCGCGCTGCCGCACGCCGATCTGTTGCCGCTCGCGTACACAGGTGCGCAAGGCCGCACGTTCGCCGTGCATCCCGGGCTCGGCGCCGTGCGGACGTTGTTCGACCAAGGCGACCTCGCATTCGTCGCCAACGTCGGCACGCTGGCGGAGCCGACCGACAAGATCGCCTATTCGCAAGGCACGGTGCGGCTGCCGCTCGGACTCTTTTCGCATGCGGATCAGATCGCGCAGTGGCAGACCTCGGTTCCGGACCGCCGTATCGCCACGGGCGTGGCGGGACGCATTGCCGACATCGTCACCGGTTCGATTCCGACACATCCCGTTTCGATGAACATCTCGCTGTCGGGTACCAACGTTTTTCAAACCGGACAGAGCGTCACCGACTACAGCCTCGACGCCAACGACGGCGTGCGGCTGCTGGCCGCCTACGGCGAACCCGACGCGGACGTGTTCACGACGGCGGTCGATTCGATGCTGGCGGCGAACTACGGCGATCCGTTCCGCCGTACGTACGCCGGCAAGTTCCGCTCCGCGATCGACTCCGGCGCCGAATTCAAGGCGGTGCTCGATGCGGCGCCGACGCTCGGCACGACGTTCTCCGGCACGCCGCTGTCGCGCGGCCTGGCGCAGATCGCAAAAGTGATCAGCGCGAGAAGCGCCTTGTCCACCGGCCGTCACACCTTCTTTGTCTCGTTGGGCGGTTGGGATCATCACGACAACGTCCTGACGCTGCAGGCGCAGATGCTGCCCGCGGTTGCCGCGGCGCTTTCGGAATTTCAGCAGGCGATGGTGGAACTCGGCGTGGCCGATGCGGTTACGACGTTCACGATCTCCGACTTCGGACGCACGTTGACGTCGAACGGCAAAGGTTCGGACCACGGCTGGGGGGGCCATCAACTGGCGATGGGCGGCGCGGTGGCCGGCAAACGGGTGTACGGCGAATATCCGGTGTTGATTCCCGACAACGCGCTCGACGTCGGCCGCGGACGTTACATCCCCACGACCAGCGTCGATGCGTTCTATGCGGAACTCGCGTTGTGGTTCGGCATCGCGCCGGCCGATCTCGAGCTGGTGCTGCCAAACATCCGACGCTTCTACGCGCCGGAGTCGATGACGCCGCCGGTTGGGTTCATGGCTTAGCGAGTTTGCTCGTCGTAAGCAATGCAACTTCGATGGGTCGGTTCGACTTCGAATAGGGTCGAGCGGCGGCGGGTCGGTGCGGCGGACACGCTCAAGCCATCCCTGGGCGCTCCGAACGGCGCCATCCATGGC
>JANLUG010000868.1:0-8492 GCA_031363335.1 Gammaproteobacteria bacterium | reverse complement strand
CGAGCAGCAGATGAAGGACCTCGAAGGCCTGCTGCCGCCGCTGCACAAGACCATCGAGGAGCGCGATCTGGCGCTGCGCGATCGCGACAGAACCGTCACGATGCTCAAGGGAGAACTCGCGCTGCTGAAAGGCACGCCGCTGGCCGCAGAAGCGTCCGGCATGGCCACGCTCGATCTCGAAGACGATACGTTCACCACCTCGTCGCCGCAGATCGAGCCGCGCCACGACGTGGTGAGAGAGGTACTCGAAGAGCGCGTCCGCGAACTCGAGACGAAAGTGCGCGAGCGCGAAGCCCGCATCGCCGAACTGATGTACGAAACCGGCAATCACGCGAAGCGGATTCCACAACTGGAATCCGCGCTCGACGGTCAGCGCAAGAAGAACGAAGACCACGATCGGGAACGCCTGCGTCAGGACAAATGGCTCGATGTGTTGAACGATCAGCTCGCGCGCGCGCGCGAAACCAACGATCGCCTGTCCGGCGAGTTGCAGGATCAGGCGGCGTTGCAGCAGCGCATCGTGCAGCTCGAAGCCGAAGTGAAACGGCTCGGTGAAGAAATCGCCGACCGCGAGCGGCGTCTCGCGACCTCGCGTTTCGAATGCGCCACGGCGCGCACGACCATCGCGCATCTGCAATCCCAGCTCGAAGGACAGAAGGGCAGCACCTCCGGCGCGAAGTAGCGCCTCGTCCGACCGCTCTGTATTCGCCGGCGCGGACTCGCTAGAGTTCGACGACGATGAACCGACCCCGCAATGTCCTGCTGATCACCGCCGACCAATGGCGCGCCGATTGCCTGTCGTCGCGCGGTCATCCGTGCGTGCAGACGCCGCACCTCGATGCGCTCGCCCGCGACGGTGTGTCGTTTCTGCGTCACTACTGTCAGGCGGTGCCGTGCGGGCCGAGTCGCGCGTCGCTGCACACGGGCTTGTACCTGATGAACCATCGTTCCGGGACGAACGGCACACCGCTCGATCGTCGGCACGATAACTGGGCGCAGATCGTCCGCGCCGCGGGCTACGATCCGGTGCTGTTCGGCTACACCGATACGAGTCCCGACCCGCGCGATTACCCTGCCGACCATCCGGTGCTGACGACTTACGAAGGGGTGTTGCCGGGGCTGCGCGTCGAAACGCTGCTGACCGCCGATATCTCGTCGTGGACCCAATGGTTGAGCGCGCGCGGCGTCGCGATTCCTGCACGAGCGTTCGATCTGTACTTCCAGAAGACGGATCAAGTCGAATTCGAGAATGGCGGTCCCGGTCCGGCGCCGTTGCGACTGCCGCGCGAACTGCACGATACGTTCTTCATGACGGATCAGGTCATCGACTACGTGGCAGGTCGCCGCGAGCCGTGGTGCGTGCACTTGTCGTTGCTGCGACCGCATCCGCCCTGGATTGCGCCGGCGCCGTATCACGCTCGCTATGCGCCCGATGCGTTGCCCGGATTTATACGCGCGGACTCACCGGAGAGCGAAGGCGAGCAGCATCCGTGGCTCGCGTATCAGCTATCGGACAAGAACTATCGGGCGCCGGAGGCGGAGAAGAAGTTGCGGCGTCTCAAGGCGTCGTACTACGGCTTGATGAGCGAGGTCGACGACAACCTCGGCCGACTATTCGCGCATCTGAAAGCGACCGGACGGTACGACGACACGCTGATCGTGTTCACGTCCGATCACGGCGAACAGATCGGCGACCATTGGCTGCTGGGCAAATGTGGTTACTTCGACCAGTCGTATCACATACCACTGATCGTGCGGGATCCACGCACTACCGCCGATGCGACGCGCGGCCGATCCGTCGACGCATTCACCGAAAACGTCGACATTATGCCGACGTTGCTCGATTGGCTCGGCATGGCAATCCCGCACGCCTGCGACGGCCGTTCACTCGGCCCCTTCTTACGGTCGTCTGACGGACCGCAACGCTGGCGGGAAGAGGCGCATTGGGAGTACGACTTCCGCGACCCTACCGACGACAGCGCGGAGCGGGCACTGGGCATTCCGCTGCACGCCTGCACGCTGAACGTCATCCGCGGCGACCGCTACAAGTACGTGCATTTCGCCGGGCTACCGCCGCTGCTGTTCGATCTGCTTGAAGATCCACACGAGATGCGCAATCGCGCGACGGATCCGGCGTATCTGCCGATCGTGCTCGACTACGCGCAGCGCATGCTGTCGTGGCGGATGCGCCACGACGATCAGACGCTGACGCATCTTGCAGTCACTTCGAAGGGTGTGGTCGCTCGTCCGTCGTCGCGTTGGTAGGTTCCGCTATCGAATCGGATTTCCTACATTGAAGACGCCGGCGTCCCCGTAGTCTTTGCCCGGTTCGCGTTCGACATCCGGCGGGAACACGCTGCGCTTCTCTCGATAGTAGTCGTCTCGCACGTTCCCCTCGGCGGCCTTGTTGTACGTCAGATACAACGCGCGTCTTGGATTTTCGGTGCGATTCGGTCCGGAGCGATGCGGCAGATACGAGTCGAAGAACAGCAGATCGCCGGGATGCGTCGGTATCGAGGTCCACGCGAGCTTCGCGGTGACATCAGGATCGATCGTCAGATCCCGGGCCAGCGGCAACGTATTGCGCCCACCCGGATGCGGCGCCACTTCCAGGCAACCGTTCGCGGGCGTCGTCGCATCGACGCTGATCATCAGCGTGATGTGCAGCGACTGACCGAACGACGTGAATGCCGGCGCGTCCTGATGCGGCGCGAACCCGGCGCCGCCCGGCAGCTTGTAGTTGATCTTCTCCTTGAACAGCGCGGCCGGCTCGCCGAATAGCGCCGACACCATCGCGAGCGTGCGCGGTCCGGCGATCAAGCGTTCGAAACCGGCGTGGTACTGGATGAAGTTCTCGACGCGACATAACTGGCGTTCACCCGCAGCCGTCCGCTCGAAGTATTTCATCCACTTGCCGGCTGTCTCGGGTCGCGCGCGCAAGTCGTCGACCCAGGACGAAAGCGCCGCACATGCGTCGGTGTCGAGATCCTGGTCGATCTTCAGGTAGCCGTGCGTTCGCCAGAACGCGAGCTGCCCGGCGTTCAACGTTGCGCCGAGTGGCTTTCGAGATGCGCCCGGATCAGTTCGCCATAACGCTGCAGCGGAAACACGGTCAGGTCCGCCACCTTTGCCGCTTCATCCCATTGACGAATCTTGAGAATCAAATCGAACGACGGGTCGGCTTCGAACGCGGCGGCTTCGCCGGCGCTCATTGGACCGCCCTGGTACTCGAGCGTCTGCTTGCTTGCATCGGACAGGCGCGCGCGGTACTCCGGGCGCGTTGCCGTCAGGTAGCGCTTCGCATTTACATGCTGTCCGACGAGATGCACGACGCGATTCGAGAAGCCGAGCCGGCGCAGATAGTCCGCCCCGATCCGTTCGTGGTGCGCTACGCCGAACTCGCCCATCTGCGCCTGAGGCCGGTCGTTGGGGCACAGATGACCGACGTCGTGCAGAAATGCGGCGCAGACGACGTCGTCGTCGTAGCCGTTGCCACGCGCCAGATCGGCGGTCTGCGCGGCGTGCTGCAATTGAGTGACCGGTTCGCCGATGTATTCGCTGCCGCCCCGGCTCGCGTACAGACCGATCACGGCGTTGACCCTCTGATCCAGCAGGCTACGCACGCGTGGGATCCGGACCGACCACCACCAGCGTCTTGCCGAAGTTGCGGCCGTCGAGCATCGCGCGGAATGCGGCGGGTGCCTGGTCGAGTCCGTGGCTAAGGTCTTCTTTGTATTTCACGCGCCCCGCGCGTAGCCAACCGGCCATCTCAGCCAGGAATCGATCCTGATGATCGGCGACGTAGTTGCCGACGCGCAGATCGTGAACCGCGACGTACCGACGCTCGAAGTAGGGCTGGCCGGTTGCCATCCAGGCGTCGCGGGGATTGCCGCCGTCGCTGTTGCCGTACTGCGAGATCATCCCGCAGAGGCTGATGCGGGAGCGCGCGTTCAATCGCGGCAACACCGCTTCGAACACTTTGCCGCCGACATTCTCGAAGTAGACATCGATACCATCGGGGCAAACGGCCGCGAGATCTTCGGCGAGCGTTTCGCTGCGGTGCGACACGCACGCGTCGTATCCGAGTTCGTCGGTAACGAAGGCGCACTTCTGCGGGGTGCCGGCAACGCCGACGACGCGACAACCGAGGATCTTCGCGATCTGTCCGACAACCTGACCGACACCGCCGGATGCTGCCGATACGACGACGGTTTCCCCCGCTTGCGGCGCGCATTGCACGACAAGACCGGCATACGCCGTCAATCCGAGCATGCCCATCACGCCCACAGCCGTGGAGAGCGGTGCAACGTCCGGATCGAGTTTGCGCGGGAACATGTAGCCGAACACCGAGATGCCGTCGCCGGTCAGGCCGTGCGTCTGCCAGCCGTTCGTGTTGAAGACGTAGTCGCCCTCGCGGTATCCGTCGAGCCGGCTTTCCAGGACCTGCGACACGGTGCGACCGTGGCAGACCTCACCCACCGCTTCGACGCCGCCGCGGCGCCGACCCCACTGATACGGATCCAACGACAGATAGAGGGTGCGCGTCAGCATCTGACCAGGACCTGGCACCGGCGGCGTCGTTTCGGACCATACGAAGTCTTCCGCCACCGGCCAGCTGCCGGGGGGCTTGCGCGCGAGTGTCCATTGCCCGTTGCGCATCGCGGCGTGCCCGATCAGTTCTTCTCGCCGGCTTCGATCTCTTCGATCGTCTTCTCGAGTTCCTTCGGCGATTCGTTGCGGATCGCGGCGGAGGATTTATCGAGTTGTTGCGTGGAGTCTTCCTTGATGTAGTCCGGATCGGCGGCGTGCTTCCAGGTTTCGCCTTCGGCGTCGCGACACGGATTCAATCCGTCGCCTTCGCCGCATGTCTCGACGATGCCGTCGTCATCGACGGTTTCTTCTTCGACAACGTCGCTTGCGCGCGCGAGATTGCCGGCGCCGAGCAGCAGCAGCGCGACGAATACGGTGGTCAGGGTCGATCGCATGGGATACCTCGCTTTCTAAACCGACGGCGATTATGTTGGAAACCCGATCGACTTGTCGCGCTCCCAACGGATTTTCGATGAAACAAAACGTGCTTCGTGCGCGGTGGATTGCGCTGGTTCTTTTTGCGGCAACCGCATCGAATGCGACGCCCGCGGAGACCGCTGACGCGACCTATGAAATCGTCTACGGCGCGACGCTCGATCCGGCCGCGCATCGCGCCGAAGTGCGCATCGCGGTCCGACAATCACGGCAGCTTTTGCGTCACATCCGCTTCCGCGCGCCGCGCGATCGTTATCTCGACGTGCACGGTCAGGGCAATGTCTCGACCAACGCCGATCAGATCGAGTGGACGCCGCCGGCAGACGGCGGGGTGCTGCACTTCCAATACGCGATCGACCACGTACGCGACAACGGCGGCCAGGACGCTCGCATCACCGACAGTTGGGCGCTGCTGAAACTCGATCATCTGTTTCCGCCGGCGAAGGTCCGCGTCGTCAAGGGTGCGCGAGCAAAGGCGATGCTGCGCCTCACGGCGCCGGCCGGTTGGTCTATCGAAACGCCGTACGGTCCGGCAGAGGGACACATGCGACCGGTCGACGACCCGCATGCGCGCTTCGACCGCCCCAAAGGATGGCTGTTAGCGGGCAAGCTGGCGGTGCGACGCGACGTCATCGCCGAGCGGCGCGTTGCCGTTGCGAGTCCCGAAGGTTCCGGCATCCGGTCGAATGACGTGCTCGCGTTCGTGCGTTGGACGTTACCGTCGCTCGTGCAGGTCTTCCCGCAGTTTCCGGAACGGCTGCTGATCGTCAGCGGACCCGACAACATGTGGCGCGGCGGCTTGTCCGGCAGCGGTTCGATGTATCTGCACGCAGATCGTCCGCTGATCAGCCAGAACGGCACCAGTACTGCGCTGCACGAGATGGTGCATGTGGCCAGCGGCTTGCACGGCACCGACGGCGCCGACTGGATCGTGGAGGGGATCGCGGAGTTCTATAGCCTGGACCTGCTGCGCAGGTCGAACACCATCAGTCAGGAACGGTATGAGAGCAGCTTTGCGACGCTCGCAGAATGGAGCGCCGGTGCGAAATGTGTGGCGACCGATCGATCGGAAGGCAAGCAGACGGCGTTTTCGGTGGGCGTGATGCGCGCGCTCGATCGGGAGATCCGCGCCGCAACGCACGAGAAGAAGTCGCTCGATGATCTGGCGCGGGCGATGTCGGAGGCGCACGTTCCCGTTTCGAACTCGGCGTTCCGTGCGGCGGCCGCGGCGTTGATCGGTGGAGCGCCTAAGGCGCTGGCCGCTTGCCCGCAATGAAGCGCTACGAGAGATCTTCTTCGTCGAGCTGGTGGCCCCACTGGCGCTTCGCATCGAGATAGCGGCGGTTACTTTCGCTGACGCCGAGCACGTGCTTCACGGGCGTGATATGCGCAAGACCCATCTGCGCGAGGTCCTGCACCTTCTTCGGGTTGTTGGTGAGCAACCGCATCGGATTGTCGCCGATGAAGTGGTGTAGCAGGGCACCTGCGTCGGTGAAGTCGCGCGAATCGTCAGGCAGACCGAGCGAGCGGTTCGCCTCGTAGGTGTTTTCGCCGGCGTCCTGCAGCAGATACGTAGCGGCTTTCGCCCACAAGCCGATGCCGCGACCTTCGTGGCCGGCCATGTACACGAGCACGCCGCCGCTGGCGTCCTGGGTGATGCGCTCCAATGCACCGGCGAGCTGCGGTCCGCACTCGCAGCGCTCGGATCCGAATACGTCGCCGGTGAGACAGCTCGAGTGAACGCGTACCAGCGGGTTCTGCCACGTCGCCGGGTCGCCGACGATCAGCACGCTGTTCACCGCCATCGACGAGGCGAGTAACGAAAACAGTTTGCCGCCGCCTTGCGTGCGCAGCGCAATGGCAAGATCCTCGACCTTGGTCAATTCCGTGGAACGCACGCTCGCGTACCACTGCACCTTGGTGTGAACGCGGCCGAGGTGAATCGGCAGCGGAATCGGACCGAGCAGGTTGATCGCCTGTTCGCCCTCGGCGAGCGCGACATTCGGATCGAGCGCCGTGCCGCGCAGATTGATACGCGTGAGCTTGCCTTGCTCGATCAGCTTGCGCCGGACGGTAGGGTCGAGGTACGTGAACATGTTGTTGATTTACTTCTGCGCCTTGACGAAGCCCGGATGACTTTCGAGCCGAGCCATGTAGGCGTTGACGTTGGGATGTGTGGCCGGCGTCAGCACTTTGAAGCGCCGTGCGAGGATCAGCGTGTAGCCCATCATGATGTCGGCAGCGGTGAACGTGCCGTTGACCAGGTAGCGTCCGTCCGGAACCGCGGCTTCGAGCGCGTCCATGCAGGTCAGCGAGCGCCCGCGCGCGTCTTCCACCACGGCCGCAATCCGCTCCGCCTCCGGTTTGACGAACGTGTGCTGCGCGATGTCGCCCAACGGGCGCGCGAAGGTGGCCTCGGCAAACCAGCCCCATTGCAGATACAGCGCGGAGTCGGGCGTGCCGGGTGCCGGACGCAGTCGACCTTTGCCGTACCGTTCGAGCACGAAGTCGACCATCGCGCCGGATTCGAACATCGAGACACCGTCGTCGGTCATCGCCGGAACCTTGCCGACCGGATTGCGCTGCCGCCATTCGGGCGTTGCGCGATACGCCGCGGAAAAGTCGACCGTGACGATTTGGTACGGAGTCTGCAGCTCTTCGCACAGCCAGATGACGCGAATCGAGCGGGTACCTGGGGCGTGATAGATCGTGATCATGGACGGCAGTATATCGTCGGACGCAAGCCGCCGACCAATGCGCGCGAATCAGGCGCGAGGTGAATGGGCTTCATCACCTCAGATGTGCAGCGCGCGCCCATACGCCGCAAGCACGGATTCGTGCATCGCCTCCGAGATCGTCGGATGCGGGAATACCGTTGCGATCAATTCGGCTTCGGTCGTCTCGGTGCCCATCGCGATTGCGAAGCCGTGAATGAGCTCGGTCACGCCGGGGCCGACCAGGTGTGCGCCGAGCAGTTCGCCCGTCTGTGCATCGAACAGCGTCTTGATCATCCCTGCGGAATCGCCGATCGCGATCGCCTTGCCGTTGCCGATCAGCGGAAAGCGGCCGATGCGAACCGCGCGCCCGGCCGCGGCCGCTGCCCGTTCGGTCAGCCCGATGCTGGCGATCTGCGGATGGCTGTACGTGCATCCCGGAATCCGGTTGCGATCGAGCGGGTGCGCAGCTTGTCCGGCGATACGTTCGATGCAGGCGACCGCTTCATGACTCGCCTTGTGTGCGAGGCACGGCGGGCCGGCAACGTCGCCCACCGCGTAGATGCCCGGCTCCGCCGTCTCGCAGTTCGCATCCGTGCGAATGAAGCCGCGGTCGACGGACACACGCGTGTGGTCGAGCCCAAGGTCCTCGACGTTGCCGGTCACACCGACCGCGAGGATCGCGCGGTCGAACGACCCCTCGGTCACGTCGTTGGCGGATTTCAACATGGCGGTCAGCCCGTCCTTGATGCG
>JANLUG010000865.1:0-1954 GCA_031363335.1 Gammaproteobacteria bacterium | reverse complement strand
TTTGAGGCGCTGGAGACGCTCAAGGCAGCCTGGGCCAAGGAAGGTGTGTCGGTCGACATCAGTTCTGCGGAACAACAAGACCAACAAGTCCACGCTCGAATTCGTCTGAGGGGTGGTTAAGTGTTGAGTCGAATCGATTCTGCGTTCCGCGAATCTGGCGCCGGGCGCTGGTTCTTTGGTCTTCAGCCTAACGAGCGGACAATGGTGGCATCGCTCGTTGCGTTTATCGTTGTTGTGGTGTTGTACACCACCGTCTGGCTTCCGCTCAGTGATTGGAGCAACCGAGCCGACGCGTTGTATCAACGCCAAATCGCCGTGCTCGACTGGATGCGGCTTCATGAGAACGAAGCGAAGGCGGCCGGCCAGCGTTCCGATGCGACGCGGGAATCCGGTTCGCTGCTCACGGTCGTTGCGAACTCAGCGGCGCATGCGGGCCTGCAGTTGCTGCGCTATCAACCCGAAGGCAGCGGCGGGGTCTCGGTGGTGCTGCAGAACCAGTCGTTCGACGCGTTGATCGGCTGGATTGCCGAACTCGGGCAGGGCGATCACGTGACCGTGAAGCAGATTTCGATCGATGCTCAGAGCGAACCCGGCTTGGTCAACGCGAGAATTATTCTAATATAAACAGATATTTATAAGTTTAATCTGACTAAATACATTGGATAATTTGTAGCGCCTTCGAGGGCAGCTTGTCGCTTCGGGAACCAGGTCTCGTTCCCTTTGACCAGTCGGTCAATCTACACGACCACTCATCGCCATAAACTCTCCGCAGATCGAGTCGCCAAGTTCCTAGGGAGGGTCATTGGCAACAGGACATGATCATAGGAGAGACCCCGAAGCGGTCCTGAATGCGTTGCATCACAACGTGACCGGCGAATTGCTGCGTTTGATCGACGGGTTCTACAGCAACATCGAAGACGGACTCTTCGAGTTGGCGTATAGAACCGGTGACGAAGGGCAGCGTCGGCGTTGCTTCGATCTGATGCGGGAATTGCGATTCCGTCGTACAGGACTGGTAAAGGCCTTCGCGCGTTCGATGGATCGATACCGCGGCCTTTGGTTCGACCAGGACGAGTCGCTCGAAGTCGATGCCGCAACCGGTCAGGAGCTGGATCAACTGATCATGCGGATGGCGGAGAAGAGCAGTTCGCATTTCTCCGGTGTTCTGCAGTGCATCGCCGAACGTGCGGAGATCGCAACCGGTCGACCGTTCAAGGGCGGACAGGACGTCCCGATTGCACCGCGCCGCGTTGCGCGCGCCTTCGTCGTATCGTGCCGTAGCTTGAAGCTGGACCACGCGTCGATTGAAATCGTGCAGGATCTGTTCAGCCGGTTCGTGCTCGACGGATTGGGCAGCATCTACGGCCACTGCAACTTGCGTCTGCATAGCGAAGGCTACGCGACTGCCGATGAAATGGGGATTGCGTCGGGCGCATAGCGCGAACGTCAGCGGTCGTCGTCGCGCGGCCCCGAGTTTTTCCGATTTACTGCGTCGAGCAATTGATTCACGTGGTCTGCGCCGCGCTCGAAGCGGCCGCCTGGCCGTGTCTGAGCGAGCAATGATTCTTCGATGGGTCGCACCATTTCGTCCGCAGATGGACCGCGATGCCGTACGCCGAATACGTTGATCCACAGGTCGGAGCGACGGCCAAACCGTTGGACACGACGGAAGTACAGATCCGGTTTGTCGCCGCCGGCCACGAGACCGACGATCACCGCAATGATCGAAATCGGACTCAGAAACACATCGCGAAGCCCTTCGGTGATGAGCTTCAAATGGAACACCACGAGTTCCCACACCAGACGCATGCGAGCGTCGTGGTGCGGCTGTGTCGATTTCGGTTCGTCGTCGTCCATACTGCGGAGTCTAGGTTCGGCTCCGCCGCCTCGCAATCGCCGGATTCATCCGGTATTGTCGCGCGCATGTCGAAGAATGCGTTTGTTTCCTGCCTCA
>JANLUG010000855.1:0-7957 GCA_031363335.1 Gammaproteobacteria bacterium | reverse complement strand
GCGCGTTTCGTCGTCCACTTGGACTGCTGGCCCGAGGTCTATTCCGGCCTTAGCGATGTCGATCGGTTGGGTGCTCAGGAGAACAAGGCCGCATTCAGGAGTTTCTGGCGCGCCTGCGAGGCCGACGAGGTGGACGACCGTTTTGAGGACTTCTGCGGTGCGATCGAAAAGCTCCTGCGACCTCGGGGCGCGGTGGGATTCGCCGATAGCGTCGCGGCATCGCTGCCGAAGCGTGTCGATGGCGATTCGTTGCGCTACGTGACCGCGTTTGCGCTCGTCTTCGTCGGTACGCTCGTTGTCGGTGCGCTGCTTCAATGGATTGTTACTCATCTCGTGCAAACGACCGGGTTGTCCGGTACGGATCGTCTGCTCGGATTGCTTTTCGGTGGATTGCGCGGGGCAGTGGTGTGCATCGTCGCGGTAATAGCGTTGCGTCCGTTTGCTGCCGAGCAGCCGTGGTGGCACAGCTCGCGCGGAATTCCGATGCTGAGCGCATTCGAAACGGACGTGATGCACGTGTTCTCGTCGGCGGGTGGAATGGTCAACCGGCTTCGTGAAAAGCAATGAAGGAGCAAGTATGTGCGGCGTAGTGGGAATGGTGAGCGGCAGCGCTGTGAATCAGCAGCTATACGATGCGCTGACGGTTCTGCAACACCGCGGGCAAGACGCCGCCGGTATCGTCACGTGCGACTCCGGCATCCTCTACCTTCGCAAAGGTAACGGGCTGGTCAGTGACGTGTTTCAGCAGCAGCACATGCAGCGTCTGGTCGGCAACATGGGCATCGGCCATGTCCGCTACCCGACGGCCGGCAGTTCGAACTCCGCGGAAGCACAACCGATGTACGTGAATTCGCCCTACGGAATCACGCTGGCCCACAACGGCAATCTGACGAATTCGGAACAGCTCAAGCGCGATGTCTATCGGGAAGACCTTCGACATGTGAACACCGGCTCAGACTCCGAAGTGCTGTTGAACGTGTTCGCGCACGAGTTACAGCGGGTAGGCGGTCATCGGCCCGAGCCAGACCACATTTTCGAAGCAGTCCGCGGAGTGCATCAACGTTGTCGCGGTGCGTACGCCGTCGTCGCGATGGTGATCGGCGGCGGCATCCTCGGGTTCCGCGACAAGTTCGGCATCCGCCCGCTGGTGTTCGGCAAGCGTGAGACGGAATCCGGCACCGATTACATGATTGCGTCCGAGAGCGTCGCGCTGGACATCCTCGGCTTCCAGCTGATCAGAGACGTCGCACCGGGTGAGGCCGTCTACATCAGCGCGCAAGGTGAGTTGGTAACGCGCGTTTGTGCGGAGAGCCCGGTTCATACGCCGTGCATCTTCGAACAGGTGTACCTCGCTCGACCGGATTCGATCATCGATCAGGTATCGGTCTACAAGTCGCGCCTGCGGATGGGAGAAAAGCTGGCTGACCGGATCATCTCCAAGTATTCCCGCAACGACCACGATATCGATGTCGTCATCCCGATTCCCGATACCGGGCGCACCGCTGCGTTGCCGTTAGCGCATCGACTCGATGTGAAGTACCGCGAAGGCTTCGTCAAGAACCGCTACATCGGCAGGACGTTCATCATGCCGGGGCAGCAACAGCGCCGGAAGTCGGTCCGCCAGAAGCTGAATGTCATCGAATTGGAGTTCAAAGGTAAGAACGTGCTGCTGGTCGATGATTCGATCGTACGCGGCACTACGATCGGTCAGATCATCGCGATGGCGCGCGCGGCCGGTGCACGCAAGGTCTACATGGCATCGGCGGCGCCGGCTGTGCGATTCCCGAACGTCTATGGCATCGACATGCCGACCGCAGGCGAGTTCGTCGCGTACAACCGGACCGACGAGGAAGTGGCACGCGTCATCGGGGCCGATTGGCTCATCTACCAGAACACCGATGATCTCGTTGCGTGCGCGGTGGAGGGAAATCCACGCATCACCCGCTACGAGTGCTCGATTTTCGACGGCGATTACGTGACGGGAGACATAGACGATGCGTACCTCGAACGACTATCGTTCAACCGTAACGATCTTATGAAACAACGCCGTGAAGCCGACTACAGCGGTGATCACTCCTTCATCGAGCTACACAACCACGCTTGAAGGTTCGACGCACGACGTCATCGCAGACGTCGTCGGCCGACTCGGCACTGTGCTGCTTGGCAAAGAGCATCAGATCAAACTCGCATTGGCATGCCTGTTTGCGCGCGGCCACTTGCTCATCGAAGATCTGCCCGGAATGGGCAAGACGATGTTGTCGCACGCCCTAGCGCGAGTGTTGGGGCTCTCGTTCAACCGCATCCAGTTCACCAGCGACGTGCTACCCGGCGATATCGTCGGCGTGTCGGTATTCGATCGCGAGCAGAATTCTTTCCGATTCGTGCCGGGTCCCGTATTCGCGCAAGTCGTGTTGGCTGACGAAGTCAATCGGGCGACGCCGAAAACGCAAAGCGCGTTGCTCGAGGCGATGGAAGAAAAGCAGGTCACGGTCGACGGGCAGACGCGCCCATTGCCGGAGCCGTTCTTCGTCATCGCGACTCAGAATCCGAGTACGCAGACCGGCACGTTCCCGTTGCCGGAATCACAGCTCGACCGGTTCCTCATGCGCATCGAGATCGGCTATCCCGAACCCGACGCAGAGCGCGAGCTGCTGAAGAGCGGTGACCGACGCCAGGTGCTCGAACAGCTGCCCGCGATTGTGGATAGAAAACGGTTGGTGCAGATTCAGGCCGAGGTCGACGCGATCAAGGTGGCCGATCCGCTCATCGATTACGTGCAACGTCTCGTTCACTTCAGTCGTCACGAGCAGGAATTCGCATTCGGGCTTTCACCCCGCGGCGCATTGGCCTTGTTGCGGAGCGCGCGGGCTTGGGCGCTGCTGCATCGCCGCACTCATGTGGTCCCCGAAGACGTGCAGGCGGTTTTGCCGAGCGTAGTCGAGCATCGCTTGCGCTCCGCTGCGGATTTTTCTGGACATGGCGGCGGTGCGCTCGCGCAAAAGCTTCTGTCCGGCGTCGATGTGGTCGGCTAATCGTCTGCTCACGCTCTGTTCGAGACCCTGAGCCGTGGCTGTCGAACTTTCCGCGTTCGAGCGTTCCCCCCGATTCAGTCGTTGGCTGGATCGACGCATTCCGCCGACTCGCCGCCTTACGCTCAGTCAGCAATCGATATTCATTTTTCCAACTATCACGGGGTTCCTCTTCGGTGGCTTGATCGTGTTGCTCATTCTCGGCGCGATCAACTACCAGAACAGCCTGGTCTATGGCGTTGCGTTCACGCTCGGTAGTCTGTTTCTCGTGACGATCCTGTACACGTTTCAAAACCTCTCGGGGCTTACGATCGAGCTGATCTCGGCGAGTACGGGATTCGTCGGTGAGGACGTCGAGTTCCAGGTGCGCATTTCCAGATCGAAGAGCAAAGGGCGGGAAGGCATTCAGCTCGGCTGGTTGGGCGCGATTGCGCAGTGGGCGGAACTGTACGAGAGCGAGGCATGCACCGTACGTTTGTTCGTGCCTGCGAAGGGGCGCGGCTGGCTCGATCCTGGACGCCTGTTGATAGAGACGCAGTACCCGCTCGGGTTGCTGCGCGCGTGGACGTGGGTCGATCTCGGCGCGCGTGCATTGGTTTATCCAGAGCCGCTCTTCATCGATCAGCCGGAGCACGTAGCCCGCCGCGGCGAAGACGGTGAACTCATGGATCCTCAGGGCAGCGACGACTTCAGCGACATGCGTACGTATCGCCCTGGTGATCCGGTTCGCCATATCATCTGGCGCGTTTTTGCGCGTGCCGACCAACTCGTCGTAAAGGAGTACACGAGTTATCTCGATCCGAGGTTGATGCTCGACTACGACCGGGTCTCGGGTGGTACGGAAGAACGTTTGTCGCGCTTGACGGGAATGGCGCTGAACGCAGCGCGATCCGGTCGTGAGTTCGGGCTCGTATTGCCGGGCAACAGGATCCGGCCCGGCGTCGGTGATCAGCATCGAGACTCCATATTGCGGGCACTGGCATTGTATGGCCTTCCTCAAGAGTAACGATTCCGCTGAGGCGCTCGGAGTCGGGTATCAGATCCCGCGCAATAGCCTTGCGTTGTTGATGATCGCGCAGGCGGTCGTCGTGTTGCCGCATGCCGCGCACATCACGCCTTGGATCATCTTTGTCGGCTTGTTCTGCGGGTGCTGGCGCTGGATGGTGTTCCAGGGTCGATGGGACTACCCGCAGCGGTGGATCAAGGTGCTACTCGTGATCGCTTCGGCGATCGGTGTCGGCGCGAGCGGGAAGAGCGTGTTCAGCCTCGAAACCGCGACGGGGCTATTGATCGTCGCGTTCGCTCTCAAGCTCGTCGAAATGAAGAGCCGCCGCGACGCCTACCTCGTCATTCATCTGTGCTACTTCATCGTTGCGGCCGAGTTTCTGTTCGATCAGTCGATCGGTGTCGCGTTGTATGGCGTGTTGTCGATGGTGATCGTTACGGCCGCGCTGGTCGGCCTGCACCAGTTGCATACGCGCGTGCGCGTATCAACCTCGTTGCGAACGGCGGCCGTGCTCGTGATGCAGGCGGTTCCGCTGATGCTGGTGTTGTTTCTGTTCTTTCCGCGCGTTTCGCCGCTTTGGTCCGTGCCATTGCCGGGGGGCGCACGAACCGGTATGAGCGAGCACGTTGCGCCCGGCGACATCGCCGCGCTGACGCGCTCTGATGAAATCGCATTTCGTGCGGTGTTCGATGGGCCGATGCCACATCCGCGCGATCTGTACTGGCGCGGTCTGGTGTACTCCAATTTCTCTAAGGGGACCTGGTCCGTGGGCGGTATGTCGACGGCGCCCGAGAACCTGCCGGCCGGGCCTGGATCGCGGGCGCAGTTCATTCCGGATCTGTCGGGCATCGCGCCGTTGTCGTACCAGGTGCTGCTGGAGCCGACGCAGGCGTCGTGGTTGTTTGCGCTCGACGTAGCCCTTCCGGTTGCACACGGTACGTCGCTGACGCGGGACTTTCGTCTGATCTCCGCCGATACCGTTCATACGATGATTCGCTATCGAGCGCTCGCTTACCCCGGTGCGCCGATGGACCCGGAACTCCCCGATTGGCTGCGCGCGCGTGAAACCCGACTTCCCGAGGATGACAATCCGCGCATCATTGCGTTTGCCAAAGACCTTGCTGCGCGCAGCGATGGTCCCGAGGCGTTTTTGGCGAATGCGCTGCAGTACATTCGAACCGAGCCGTACTTCTATACGTTGAATCCGCCGACACTGAGTGACGCCGGCAGCGTGGACGCGTTCTGGTTCGACTCGCGCCGCGGCTTTTGCAGTCACTTCGCCGGCGCGTTCGTGTACATGGCGCGGGCGGTCGGCATTCCCGCGCGGATGATCGGTGGTTATCAAGGCGGCGAGATCAACCCGCTCACCGGACATCTCGTAGTACGACAATTCGACGCGCATGCGTGGACGGAAGTCTGGCTCGAAGGGCGTGGATGGGTACGCGTCGACCCGACGGCGGCCGTCGCGCCTGCGCGGATCGAATCGGGGCTGAGCGCGGCGCTCTCCGAGTCGGACCGGGAGGTGTTGTCGTCGGTGACCGGTGGACGTTTCGAGGGTGTGCCTGGATTGAGGGATGTGGTGTATCTCTTCGAGTCGATGCAGCACCGCTGGAATCTCTGGGTCGTCGGATACGACACGGAGACGCAGGCCCGCTACCTCGCCGACGTACTGGGCGAAGTCACGCCCACGCGAGTCGGGATCGCGATGTTGCTGGGTGGTGGCGTCAGCCTTGCGCTGGTGGTCGTGAGTCTGTTCTGGCGACGTCGTGCCGTGCCGGATCATCCCGCCCAGCGTGCGTTCAGGCGCTTCGCGCAGCGGTTGGTACGGATCGGATTGACCCGCGCTCCGCAAGAAACGCCGGCGCATTTCCTCGCGCGTGTGAATGCTGCGCGTCATCGCGCGCCTTCGGATATCGCGCCGCTGATCGATCATCTCGATGCGCTGCTCTACAATCCTGACGTCGCTTGCAGCAAGGAAGCGCTGCGCACGCTGCGTAGCGGATTGCGTCGACTGCAGGTTGACGTGGCGCTGCGCGCTCGCTCATAACGCTGGTTGGCAAGTCATGTCGAGAATCGTACGTTCAACGCCCTGCGTCGGCATCTGTTCGACGACGTACGGCGATCTCATATGCAGAGGCTGTAAGCGGTTTTCGCATGAGATCGTCGCATGGAACGTCTACAACGACGATCAGCGCGAACGGATCTGGATCCGGTTGTATACGTTGCGAGATCAGGCCACGGCCGTGTTCGTTGCAGTATCGGATGACCAGAGATTGCGGGACGCCGGCAGTGCGGCGCGATTGGAGTCGCGCCCGGAAATGTCGTTGCTGACGTTGGGCTACGAAGTGTTGCGCCGACGCGCGCGTGATCTGCAGTCGCTTGATGCGATCGGACTGAGGGCGTTGGACGGGCAACTCGGCGAACCGGTCGCGGTTCGCGATGCGATCGACGCAGAATTCCACCTCCGATCAGTGGCCTACTTCGAACACAGCTTTCACACCCCGGTCGACTCTTAGTGGCGACATCGTTCGATGCATCGACGCTGCTCGACTGCGCGACGCCGGAGAGCTGGTACGACGCCGCGCGCCGCGATCTGCGTACGTTGCTGATCGATCATGCCAACTGCGAAAAGAAAGCAGCGGGGACCGCGCTCAGCCTGCTGTATCGCTACGTCGACAAACCGAAACTGCTGCGTCGCATGTCGCGACTCGCTCGCGAGGAACTGCGCCACTACGAGCAAGTGCTATCCCTGATGGACACGTTGGGTATCGAATACGGTCATCTCACCCCAGGCCGATACGCGGGTGCGATGCGCGGCATGATTCGAACGTCGGAGCCGGGTCGGTTGATCGATACGTTGATCGTGGGCGCGGTCGTCGAAGCGCGCTCCTGTGAGCGATTTGCCGGACTGGCGGCGCGAGTCGAAGGTCGGCTGGCGGATTTCTATCGTCGATTGCTCGAGGCGGAGGCCCGCCATGCCGGCGTCTACCTGGACCTCGCCCGCGAGTACGCTGCAACCCGGAGTTCTAAAACGAACGGCCCCGTTGAATCCGAAGAGTCATTTCGAGCGCGCCTTTGCGTGTTCGTTGGTTGCGACAAGGACCTCGTTTCGACCCCCGATACGCAACTTAGATTTCACAGCGGCCCGCCAGCGGAAATCGTATCTGGCTGAACGCACCGTCGAATCTCAACAACCAGCCGCAACGATCCCAGTCCCCGAGCACGTAACGGAGGGCGTTGGGATGTCCGGCGATCGCATGAACGCCGGGACGATGCGTATGCCCATGCACCACGGCGTCCGGGGCGTATCGTGACGCAACCTCTACGACTGCGCTGTCGGCGACATCCATGATGTTGTTCGGCTTGTTTGCATTGGCGGCGCGACTCTGTGCGCGCATCGCGTTCGCGAGGGATCGCCGTTCCGTGAGCGGTTTCAATTTGATCTCGTCCTGCCACGCGTTCGAGCGCAGCACGGCACGCGTCTGCTGATACGGCACGTCGTCCGTGCACAGCGTATCTCCGTGACACAGCAGCAGACGTTGTCCGTTGCGTTCGATCAGGCAAGGATCGTCGATCAGTTCGAGACCGCACGCTTGCGCGAAGTCGGCACCGATCAGAAAGTCGCGATTGCCGTGCATGAGACGAACCCGGCAGCTGTCTCCGGCGTCGCGTAGTCCGGTTCGGAGTGCGTCGGCGAACGATGAATCATCATCGTCGCCGATCCACGCCTCGGTCAGATCGCCGAGCAGATAGAGTTCGTCACAGCGGGACGACTCGCTCCGCAGAAAGCGGTGGAATGCCTCGACGCGCTCAGGTGTCGCCGGGTCGAGATGGAGGTCGGAAATAAAGCTGCATCTCACGAATGGAAATGCTCGGCCGCGTACAGCGTGTTTTGAAGGATGGCGATACGCGTCATTGGACC
>JANLUG010000825.1:0-4359 GCA_031363335.1 Gammaproteobacteria bacterium | reverse complement strand
CGAGCACCTGGCCGAGCAGAACGAGCACCGTGATGACCGCGGCCGCTTCGAAGTAAACGGCGACCGAGCCGGTGGAACCGCGAAAAGCGACAGGAAACGCATCCGGCGCAAGCGTCGCGACCACGCTGTAGACCCACGCCACACCGGTTCCCATCGCGATCAGCGTGAACATATTGAGGTGCCGGCTGACGAGCGACGCCCAGCCGCGTTCGAAGAACGGCCAGCCGGCCCACAGTACGACCGGGGTCGCGAGCACGAACTGCACCCAGTTCGACGCTTGTTGTCCGAGCCATGCGTGCAGCCCGAACAGGTGACTGCCCATCTCGAGCACGAATACCGGAACGGCCAGCGCCAGGCCGATCCAGAACCGGCGCGTCATATCCGCAAGCTCCGGATTTGCGCCGGTGCTCAACGTCGGCACCAGCGGTTCGAGCGCCATGCCGCAGATCGGGCAGGAGCCGGCGCGATCGCGGAGCACTTCCGGATGCATCGGGCAGGTCCACTGCGCGCCGTCGGGCACGGCGGCGACCTCGGTTGCCGATTGCGGCGTCAGGTATTTGACCGGATCCGCGACGAATTTCGCGCGACATTTCGGCCCGCAGAAGTAGTAGGCATGACCGGCGTGCTCGGCAACGAGACTCGCCGGCTTGATCGTTACCGTCATACCGCACACCGGATCGATCGCGGTGCCTGCCGCCACACCGTCGTGCCCCTTCGTCGCTCCGTCTGCTCGGTCGACGTGCGCAGCTCGACGCGCGTGATCGTGGTCGGTCATTCTTCTACTCCGTGGTGTTCGTGACCCGGCATCTCTTGTGCGGTTGGGTCACCCGTCATCTGCGCGTACTGCTCGGCCGTCAATCCCGGCAGCTTCTGCAGGAATGCAACGATGCTCCAGATCGTGTGATCGTCGTGGGTTATTCCCCACGCCGGCATCGCCGACATCTTGATGCCGTGCTTGATGATCCAGAACTGCCGCACCACCGCCGCCTCGCTGTATTCGTCCGCGAATTCGCGTGCGGCGAGCGCGGGCGCAAGCGGATAGAGGCCTCTGCGGAACTCGTTGTCCGCAACGCCCGGCCCCAGGTGGCATCCGGCACACATTTCCGCGTATTCATGCGCGCCACGCTCGACCAGCGTCAGTGACTCGAGCTCAGGCACCTTGGTGCCGATCGAGCGGACCGCAATCGACCGTTCGCGCGTTGTCACCGCGAGCCAGTTCAGTAACGTGCCGTGCGGCTGGTCCGCCGCAACGTCGAAAATTCCGACGTAGACGTACGCCAATATCAGCAGAACGCCCGCGAACACCGTCAGCACAACCGTCGCCATAATTCTCATCGCGTCTCCCTCGTCAACCGCCGTTATCCATGTCCATATCCGGCATGCCCTTCATGTCGTGCATGTCGTGCATGTCGTGCATGTCGTGCCCGTTCGCCTTTACCGCATAGGAGGGGTCGAAAGCGACCTTCCGCGCCACCGTACCTTCCGGATGGCGATACCAACCGGGATCGCCATAGTCGCCGGCACGCAGTCCGGCGCGGACCTTCAGCACGGTAAACATGCCGCCCATCTCGATGGCGCCGAACGGGCCGTCGCCCATCATCATCGGTAGCGTATTCTCCGGCCCCGGCAGCCCTTTCGCGATGTGCTCGCTGTGCTGCGACATACCGTCTTTGCCCATTGCCATATAACCCGGCAGCATCGAACGGATCTGCGCCTCCACCCCACTCTGATCGACGCCCGCCGGGTTCGGCACAGTGTGGCCCATCGCGTTCATCGTGTGATGCGCCATGTGGCAGTGGAATGCCCAGTCGCCCGGATTGTCTGCAATAAACTCGAAGTCGCGCATCTGGCCGACACCGACCAGCTCGGTCACTTCACTACGCCACGCCGATTTCGGCCAGCGATCGCCATCGCTGCCGGTAACCCAGAATTTGTGACCATGGAAATGTATCGGATGATTCCACATCGACAGATTTCCCACGCGAATCCTGACGCGTTCGTTGAGGCGCGCGACGATCGGCGCGGTAGCGGGATACGCCTTGCTGTTGAACGTCCATAAATCGAAATTCTGCATCACCGCCGGATCGGGCCGGTACGTACCCGGATGCAAGGCCCAGTTGTGCAGCATGATCGCGAAGTCGCGATCGACGGGCTCGGCGTCGCCATCTTTCGGATGGATGATGAAGAACCCCATCATGCCGAACGCCAGCTGCACCAGCTCATCTGCGTGCGGGTGGTACATATGTGTACCTGCCTGCTTCAGCGTGAACTCGTACGCGTAGGTCTCGCCGGGCTTGATGCTCGGCTGATTGAGTCCGCTGACGCCGTCCATACCGTTCGGAAGGATCAGCCCGTGCCAGTGCACCGACGTGGGCTCCTTCAAATGATTCGTCACCAGGATGCGGACACGGTCGCCCTCGATCGCTTCGATGGTCGGCCCCGGCGTGGAGCCGTTGTATCCCCAGCATTTCGCCACGCAACCCGGCGCAAACTCGTGCTCAAATTCCTCGGCGATCAGATGAAACTGCTTCGCGCCGTCGATCATCTGCCACGCCAGCGTGCGGCCGTTAGGCGTGACGATCGCTGCATGACGATCGCCGCCGCGCGGCGGAGCTGCAACCCCGTCGCGCGCAGCGTCACTCGACGCAGATTCCTTAGGCTCGGTCGCGCGCGCCGCACCAACAAACGAGGCCGTCGTCAGTGCCGAAAGCGCGGTGAGTACGGAGCGTCTGCCGACCATCGTTAGCCTCCGTTGTGAATGTGCGGATCGGCCGGGGTCGCGGGCGTGGCCGGCGTCGCCGGCACCGTACCGTCGGCGTGGGTCGCATCATGCTTGTGACATTGTTCCTTCATCGTCTGCATGTCTGAGTCGGACATCTTCGACATGTCCATGTCGCTCTTGCCGCAGTTCATCTTCTCCTTCGCGGCGCATTCGTTCTTCATCTTCTGCATTTCTTCGGCGGACATTTTCGACATATCCGTCCCCTTCATGTCGCAGTCGGCATCCTTGTGCGCGTGCGCCGCAAGCGGCAATACGACCGCAAATGCTGTCAAAAGAGCGAACTTCATCACTTGGATCTTCATGGTCTCTCTCCGTTGTGGTCATGTGCCGGCCGGGCGGAAGGGACCGGCGCGGCGGCCGGTGCCGCGTCGGATGTCGGGGAAGCGTTCGGCAGATCGATAGGCAACGCACCGCCGACCGCGTGAGCCAACTCGACGCGCGCGCGCCAATAGTCGCGTTCCGCTTCGAGGAACTGCTGGTACGTGGCGTATTCGTCCTGCTTCGCGCGCAAGAGATCGAACGCGCCGACCAGCATGTAGTTGGCGTGCTCCTGTGTGCGCGCGACAATCTGCTCGCGCAACGGAATCGTCTCGTTAGCGAGACGCTCGACGCGCGCGCGCGTCGCCGCGACACGATCGTGTGCGGCCTGCACGCCGTTGGATATTTCGAGTTCCTTGATACGCACCTGCGCGCGCGCGTCGTCGAGTAGCGATTGCGCGCGCAGCACTGCGGCCTGGCCCTGGTTGAAGATCGGCAGCTGCAGCGACAGCGACGGTCCAATCAGCCGGTTCCGATCGGTATCCCGTTCGTATTGTGCGCCGACCTCGACGTCGCCCAGGTAGCGGTAGCTGCGCGCGAGGCCGAGCGCATCTTCGAGCAGCGCGACCGCACGCCGGTCGGAATCGAGATCGGCGCGCCGCGCGAAGGCGAGTTGCAGCGACGCCTCGAGCGGATCTTCGGTGCCGGACAGCGCCGGCAGCGCGGCGGCAGGTTGCCATCGTGTGCCGGGTTGCAAGCCCATCAATTCGTTCAAAACGGATGCCGCGCCCGACGAGTCCGCCGCCGCCCGTTCCTGGTCGAGCGTTGCCTCGCTCGCCGCGACCTGCGCGATCGCGAGTTCGAGCGCGTTGATGTTGCCGGCATCCTTGAACCGCACTGCCAACTCCGCTGAGGCGCTCGCCGCAGCCGCAACGGCACTGCGCATCTGCTCGACTTGCCGCGCGCCGACGGCGTCGACGTACGCCGTCTGCACGCGCGTCGCGAGATCGAGCAGGCGTTGCGTCGCGTCGAGCTTCGCGCGCTCGAACTCGGCGTTGGAAAATCGTGTGCGAGCACTCAATAGCAGCAGCTGCGCGAAGTTCTGCGTCAGGCCGAAGTCGTATCGACTCGCGTCGCTCGATCGGCTGGACGTCTGCCACGTCGCCGCGAGCGTCGGATTTTCCAGCCGGCCAGCTTGAATGACGTCCGCGGCGCCAAGTCCCATCCGCGCATATTCCGTCTGCATTCGGGGGTTTTTGATTAACGCGACCCGCACCGCGGAGTAGTGCGTTAGCGGATTCGCCAGCAGCCCATCGACG